>JBKPLC010000001.1:0-16376 GCA_046731495.1 Actinomycetota bacterium
ATCAACCGATGGCGTCCCTCGCCTGAGCGGTGTCCCCGAAGAACTCCGCCCTCGTCAGCCGGCCGTCCTTGACCTTGTAGAGCCAGACGGACTTGCCGCTCAGCTCGTTGCCCGACTTCGTCTTCCCGACTCCTTCGACGGTGACGATGACTGTCTCGCCGTCATCGGCCTCGAGGAACTCGGTCGGCTTGGGGTCCACCGATTCGAAGTTCGAGAGGAACTTCTGAATCATCTCCTTGAACCCGTCGGGCCCTCTGTAGGTGCCGCCCCAGGGCAGCGTGTCGGGCATGACGATCTCGGCGTTCTCGTCGGTCGTCGAAACGGCGCCGTCCAGGTCACCCTTCGCGAAGTCCGACCACCGCTCCTTGACGGCCTCTGCGTTCTCTCCCATCTGAACCTCCTCCAATGCGGCCCCCCGCACCCCGACCGTACGCCCACCCGGCGGGACGTGCAAGGGGAGGAGCTGGCGAATAGCCGCCGAACTCCGGGCGGATGGTGCCGCTGGGGCTCGCCGACATCTTCGATCTCGACCTGGGCGTCGACGAGAAGATCGTCCGCTCACTGCTCGTCTTCATCTTTCTGGCCTTCGCGCTTCGTCTCGGTGGAAAGCGCGAGATGGGGCAGCTGAACGTCCTCGACCTCGCGGTCCTGCTGCTCGCCTCCAACGCTCTGCAGAACGCCCTGATCGGGAACGACGACTCGGTGACCGGCGGGGTGATCGGAGCCGGGACGCTGTTCGTCGCCAACTACCTGTTCGTGCGGCTCACCTTCTTCAATGCCCGCGCCCGGCGCATCCTCGAGGGCGAACCCAGGGTGCTGCTGCGGAACGGCAAACCCATTGAAAGCGCGCTGCGCAAGGAGGCCATCACCCCGGCTGAGCTGGCCAACGCGGCGCTGGAGAAGGGGTTCTCCGAGCTCGGCGACGTCGGCCTGATCGTCCTGGAGACGAACGGCCAACTGGTCTGTCTCAGCCCCAAGCAGGCGAAGGAGCTCCGCCCGCAGATGCTGGAGCAGCCGGGCTAGTCGCCCGGCGGATAGTCGCCGGGAGCAGGCCGCTCCGCGCGCGGGTCTCGGCCGGGCAGCACGAACTGGGTGACGATCAGGTTGGCGACCCGCTTGGTCTGCTTGTAGATCTCGGCCTCGATCACCGCGGTACTCCGGCCGACGTGGAGCGGCCGCGCGCGGCAGATCAGCTCGTCGTCGAGCGCCGCGGCGGCGAAGACGTTCAGCTTCAGCTCGATCGTCGTGAAGTCGTGGTTGGGCGGCAGGGCGCGGAAGGTCGCCCAGGCCGCGACCGAGTCGCCGAAGGCCGTCCAGACGCCGCCGTGCACGAAGCCCCCGGGATGGAGATGGCGTTTGTCGATGACCAGGCGGCCGGTTGCGATCTCATTGGTGACCTCGACGGGCTCGATCGCCATGTCGCCCGGGAAGGTGCCGGGCAGCCATGTCTTGATGAGCTCGGGGGTGATCTCGGGGTTCACGAGCCGGGCAGCCTACTGAAGGCCCGCATCGCCGAAGGGCTCGTCCCTCTCGCGGACGGCCTCCTTGAACCCCTTCTCCGCCGCGAGCCGCTGCCAGGCGAAGCCCTCCGGGGTGTGGCGGGCGATGCCGTCGAAGAAGACCCCGAGCTCCTGGGTGGCCTGCAATCCCTGCGCGTAGAGCGCCTGGTTGACCAGCAGCTTGTGCATGACCAGCTGGTTGATCGGGACGCGCGCGACCCGCTCGAGCAGCGCCTCGAAGCGCTCGTCGAGCTCGGTCGCCGGCGCGGCCTCCGAGGCGAGACCCCACTCGACGGCGGTCGTGCCGTCGATCGAGTCGCCCGTGAGCAGCAGGCGCTTGGCGCGGGCCGGTCCGATCCTGAATGCCCAGAGGGCGCTGGTCGGGACTCCCCAGACCCGGGCCGGCGGGTAGCCGATCTTCGCCTTGTCCTCGACTACGAGCAGGTCCGAGCAGAGCGCCATGTCGGTGCCACCGGCGACGCAGTACCCGTGCACCTTCGTGACCGTCGGCTTGTCGGAGTGGAAAAGGCTCATGAAGCCGCGCAGGTTGCGGCTCATCATCTGGTAGTCGGTGACCGGGTCCCAGGTCCCCTCCGGGTCGTGGTTGCGTGCCTGCACCATTGGGTCGAGGGGTGAGCCCGCCGGCGCCTCGGCGTCGGCGACGCCCTCCAGGTTCCGCTCGGCCGACGCGACCAGGTCGTAGCCGCCGCAGAAACCCGAGCCGTTGCCGGCCAGGGCGATGACGTGGACCTCGGGATCGAGGTTCGCGCGCTCGACGCAGGCGGAGAGCTCGCGAGGCATCTGGAGGGTGATTCCGTTGCCCCGCTCGGGCCGGTTCAGGGTGATGCGGGCGATTCGCCCCGTCACCTCGTAGGTCAGAGTCTCCAGCTCGTCCATCGCCACTCCCTCGTTTCGCGTGGCGAGATTCAATCAGCGCGATGACTCCGGGCCGGATTCGCGGTCCTAAGGGCGAAGATGTCCACGGTGGCGACGAAGGCCAAGAAGACGAAGAGCGCCGCGGGCGCGGCGAAGTCGAAGTACACGACGCTCGAGGTCGCGGGACGAGAGGTGCGCCTGTCGAACCCGGACAAGCTCTTCTTCCCGAAGCCGAAGTTCACGAAGCTCGACCTGGCCGAGTACTACATCGCCGTCGAGGAAGCAGCGGTGAACCAGCTGCACGAGCGGCCGGGGACGATGAAGCGCTTCGTCGACGGTGTCGACGGCGACTTCTTCTTCCAGAAGCGGGTGCCGAAGGGCGCGCCCGACTGGCTGCAGACGGCCACGTTCTACTTCCCGAGCGGGCGGAGCGCCACGGAGCTGGTGGCGAACGACGCGGCGCATCTGGTCTGGGCGGTCAACCTCGGCGTCGTTGACTTCAACCCCCACCCCGTCCGGCGCGACGACCTGGAGCACCCTGACGAGCTGCGCGTCGACCTTGACCCGATGCCGGGGGTGCGCTGGAACACGGTCCGCAAGGTCGCGATGTGCGCCAAGGACGTGCTGGAGGAGCACGGCCTGGTCGGCTATCCGAAGACCTCGGGCTCGCGCGGCATCCACATCAACGTGCGGCTGGAGCGGCGCTGGGATTACTACGAAGTGCGCCGGGCGGCGCTGGCCCTCGCCCGCGAGGTCGAGCGGCGGCTGCCCAAGAACGCCACCAGCAAGTGGTGGAAGGAGGAGCGCCACGGCGTCTTCGTCGATTACAACCAGAACGCAAAGGATCGGACCATCGCCTCGGGCTATTCGGTGAGGCCGGTGCCGGACGCGCGCGTCTGCTGCCCGCTCGACTGGAGTGAGGTTCCCGATGTGGAGCCCGCGGACCTTCGCCTGGACACCGTGCCCGCCCGCGTCAAGAAGACTGGGGACCCCGCAGCCGACATCGACAAGAACGCCGGCTTCCTGGACGAGCTGCTCGCTCTCGCGCAGCGGGACGAAGACGGCGGGCTCGGCGACGCCCCCTGGCCGCCCCACTTCGCTAAGCAACGCGGCGAGCCGAGGCGGGTGCAGCCTTCGCGCGCCCGCAAGGACTGACCAGGACCGACAGTCCAATCGGGCATTGACCGCGGTGGGACCCTGTTGAGAGACGTCAGCCGAAAGGAGGCAGCGTGTACCTCAGCGACCTCTCCACAGCCCCGAAACGCGAGCTCGACGGGCTCGTCTCCCACATCCTGCTCGAGGAGGGCGACGCTCCGGGCGGCGAGCTCTCGATCACCTGGGTCGACGTCGAGCCCGGCGGCGAGCAGAAGCCCCACAGCCACGGCCCCCAGCAGGTCTACGTGATCACCCGGGGCCAGGGTCGGATGCGGGTCGGCGACGAGGAGCGGGACGTGCGGGAGGGCCACATGGTCTTCATCCCGCCCGAGACCGAGCACGGGATCGTCAACACCGGCGAGAGCGTGCTCACCTACGTCTCGGCCGCGACGCCGGCGTTCCCGGTGACCGACCTCTACGACGTCGGCCAGCTCTCCCTCTCGCCCTAGGCCCTGGTCAAGCCGGACAGCCCGTCCGCCGATGGGTGGACCCATGAACGCGAACCAGTACGTGTTCGTCCACGGCATGCGCCAGACGCGCTCGATCCTGGAGCGCTGGGGCGATGACCCGTGGCCGGTGCTCCGGACCTGGCTGCTCGGCGCGGTACTGATCGCGCTCGGGCTGCTCGCGGCCGTCACGCTCGCGGCCTCCACGATGACCCCGGACTATGGCTTCCACTACGGCCCGACGGCTGGTAGCCCCCCATCCCTCGAGCGAGTGCTCGGCGTGCTGGGCCGCAACTCGCTCGTACTGGCGCTGCACGCGGTCGCCTGCCTCGCCGGCTTCATCGCCGGCGCGACCCTGCCACTCTCGGCGGAGCGGCGCACAGGGCTCTCAAGGGTGATCCATGAGAGGGCCCGTCCCATTGCGTTCGGCTGGGTGATCGGCGTGACCTGCTTCTCCCTCCTGACGCAAACGCTCGCCCTGGGCCTCGCCGGGTCGACGATTGCCTTCGACGAGTTCCTTTCCGTGCCCGTCCTGATGCTCACAGCGCTCCCGCACGCACTGGTCGAGCTGACCGCGGTCTTCCTCCCGCTCGCGGCCTGGACGATCGCCAGCCGCCGCGGCGAGTGGGACCACCTGCTCGCGGCGACGCTGGTCACCGTCGCGATCGCCATCCCGATGCTGATCGTGGCCGCGACCTGGGAGGTCTATGTCTGGCCGCACCTACTCCAGGCGGTCTCGCCCTGGGGAGCCGCGGCCTAGCCGCCTAAACGAGCTGGTCGAACTTGCACTCGCGCGGCGCCTTGTCGTCGCGCCAGCGGATGATCTTCGAGCCATGGCGGATCCGGCCGCCGGAGGTGTGGTCGTAGGTGACCTCGACGACCAGCTCGGGGCGCAGCGAGAACCACTCGAGCTCGCGGTCCGCGTCCCAGCGGCTCGGGTCGCCCGAGCCCTTCTCACCGGTCTCGTAGGGCTTCAGCGTCTTGACGAGCTCCTTCTTCTCCTTCGCCTTCAGCCCCGAGGTGTGGCCGATCGGCCGGAGGTTGCCGTCGTCGTAGAGGCCGAGAATCAGGGAGCCGACGGTCCCCTCGTGCTTGCCGGGCCGCCAGCCCATGACCACGCAGTCGATCGTCCGCAACCGCTTCACCTTCACCATCCCCTTGCGCTCGCCTGGCTTGTAGACCGCGTCGAGCTGCTTGGCGATCACCCCCTCCCCGCTCAGCAGGAGCGGCTCCGCGCTCTTCGCGGTCTTGTAGAGCGGCGTCACCTCGACCGACCCGGACGCCGACTTCTTGCGACCGGGCGCCGCCGCGATCAGCTCCTCCAGCGCCGCGCGGCGGTCGGCGAACGGCTTGCCGGTCAGCTTGCGGCGGTCGACGGCGAGCAGATCGAAGGCGCGGAACAGAGCCGGCGTCTGCTCGGCGAGCATCCGCACGCGTGACTCGGCCGGGTGGAGACGGTTCTGGAGGGCGTCGAATTCCTCCCGGCCGTCCTCGTCGAGGATGACCAGCTCGCCGTCCATCACATAGCGGCCCTCCGGGAACTCCACCTCAGGGAAGTAGCGGCGCAGTGGCTTGCCGCCCCGGGACTGCAGATAGAGCTCGTCGCCGTCGACGTAGGCGAGCGCGCGAAAACCGTCGTACTTCGGCTCGTAGACCCACTCCTCACCCTCCGGCAGCTCCTTGCGCGAGAGCGCCAGCTGCGGCTTGATCGGGGGCTTGAGGGGAAGCGCCATACGAAGGCGATCCTAGTGCGGCCATAAAGTCGGCTCCATGCCAGAGCCGCCGCGCACCTGCGACTTCGTCGTGATCGGCGGCGGCATCCTCGGCCTCGCCGTCGCCCGCGAGCTGCTCAACCGCCATCCGGACTCGAGCCTGTGCGTCCTCGAGCGGGAGGACCGGCTCGCCGCCCATCAGACCTCGCACTCGAGCGGGGTGATCCACGCCGGCATCTACTACGCGCCCGGCTCGCTGAAGGCACGGCTCTGCGTCGAAGGCGCCCGGCTGCTCTACGCCTACTGCGACGAGCGGGGAATCGAGGCGCGCCGGAACGGCAAGCTGATCATCGCCGCCGACGAGGAGGAGCTGACGCGCCTCGACGAGCTCGAGCGGCGCGGCCGGGCGAATCAGGTGCCGGGGCTTCGCCGGATCGGGTCGGACGAAATCCCCGAGATCGAGCCGCATGCGCGCGGCGTCGCGGCCCTCCATTCGCCGGAGACCGGCGTCGTCGACTTCGCCCGCGTCGCCGCGGCGTACGCCGACGACGTCGAGGCGGCCGGGGGCACGGTCTCGATCGGCGCGGGCGCCGCGCGGCTCGTCTCCGGCGCGGCAAACATCCGGGTCGAACACGCGCGCGGCGGCACCGAAGCCGAGCTCGTCATCAGCTGCGCCGGTGCTTGGTCCGACCGCCTCGCCGTTGCCGCCGGAGCGCCGAAGGAACCGCGCATCGTCCCGTTCCGCGGCGGCTACCTCCGCCTCCGCCCGGAGCGTCGCGACCTGGTCCGCGCCAGCATCTACCCCGTCCCGGACCCCGATCTCCCCTTCCTCGGAGGCCACCTGACCCGGGGGATCGACGGTGAGGTCCTACTCGGCCCATCAGCGCTGATGGTCGGGGCCCGCGACGCCTACCGGCTCCGCCGCGTCCGGCCTCGCGACCTGCGCGACACGCTCGGCTGGGCGGGCACCTGGCGACTGATGGGCCGTTTCTGGCGTACCGGCCTCGCGGAGATCCGCCACGCGGCCAGCAGACGTGCCTTCGTCGCCGAGCTGCGCCGCTTCGTCCCGGAGCTCGAGGCGGGCGACGTCCTCCCCGGTCCCTCGGGGATCCGGGCCCAGGCGGTCGATCGCGACGGCCGCCTGGTCGACGACTTCGTCGTACATCGAACCGAGCGGGCGATTCACGTCCGCAACGCCCCGTCGCCCGCGGCCACCTCGTCGCTGGCCCTGGCGGGTCTGATCGCCGACCAGGCCGAGGAGCTCGGGTGAGTGGCTCAGCAGCCGCCGACGAGCAGGAAGATCGCGATGATCAGGACGATCACGATCCCCAGCGCCACGAGCCGGCGGCGCACGTAGATGTCCGGGCCGCCGCCGTATCGCGACATCTCTCCCTCGGCACCGCGCGGTCCGCTGCCCTCGAGCAGCTCCTCGTCGCCAGTCGCGGGAGGCTCGTCGCTCCGGGCGCGGGCCCGCGCCTCGGCGGCGGCGCGACGCTCCTCCGGTGTTCTCCCTCCAGATTCCATGCGCGCAGCCTAAGCACAACGGAACCCGGGGGGTGGACAAATGCCGTCAGCCGACCAGGTCGTTGAGCGTGAGGAAGAGGTCCCGGATCGGCCGGGAGCTGCCGCCCGGCGCCTCGATCGACTGCGGCTGACCGACGTCGCTCGCCACCACATCGGCGTCCAAGTGGATGGCCGTGGCCCCTCCCAGCCGCGCGCTGTCGGCCGGCGAGGGCCTGAGCAGCGTGTGCAGCTCGAGCTCGTGCAGGACGCGGTCGTCGAAGCCCACGCAGGCGACCGCCCTCCCCGAGACTGCGGGCGCGCTGACACCGAGCCCGCTCGCCAGGGGCGCCAGGTCCCGCTGCACCACCTCCCCGCGGAGGGGCGCCGAGATCCGCTCGCAGTCCTCGCCGCCGGCGTGGGCCTCGCCGGTCACGCGCGCAGGCCCGAGCCAGCGGCGGACGCGGAGCCGAAGGCCTCCCGCGGCAGCGAGGCGCTGGTTGGCGGCGGCGACGGTCGGCTCGCCCACCTCGTATTGGCTTCCATAGATGCTCAGGTAGACGTTCGAGCCGGTCGAGACAAGCCGCCCGCCGACCGGGAAGCCGAGGGCGGTGGCGGAGAGGCGCCAGTCGAAGCTCGGGATCCGCTCGGCCCCGCCGCTCCGATATGGCCCCTCGAGCTTGAGTCGCAGGGGCTGGGAGAGCAGCGTCGCCCCCTCGGCCCGGATCCGGAGCTCCACCTCCAGGTCCGCGCTCTCGATCGGGTGCGCGGCGGCGGAATCCAGCATCGCCTCCGGGTTCACGCGGTCGTGCTCTGACCCGCCGCATCCCACAGCGTTAACAAAGGCGATCGCGACGCCTGCCAGGATGAGCCACCGGCCGCGCATTGGCGGCGCAGCGTAGTCGGCGAGCGAGCATTCTTTTCGAGACCCGGATGAGCCAGAGGGCCGAGACCGCCGAGTCACTCGCACTTCCGCGCCTGAGCGCGGAGCGGCGGGCCGCGGCGCACGACGCATGGGCCGCCTTCTGGTCCTCGCGGGCGGTCGTCTGGGCGGCCGGGATGGCCGCGATCCTCGCCTTCGGCTGGGCGGGCGAGACCTCCGCGCGCCTGGACCCGTTCTTCACCACCGTCCCGTTCACCGACACCTTCGCCAACCTGCTGGTCGCACCGGCGGCCCGCTTCGACTCGGCCTGGTATCTGGCGATCGCGCAGCACGGCTACGAGGTCGGCGGTCGCTCGGCCTTCTTCCCGGCGTTCCCCGGCCTCGTCCGGGCCGGCGGGGAATTGACCGGCTCGCCGTTGATCGCCGGCGTCGCGATCTCCTCCCTCTGCGGCCTCGGCGGTCTCTACTTCCTGCACCGCCTCGTCGCGCTCGACTTCGGCCTCGAGCGCGCCCGGACCGTGGTCTGGCTCGCGGCCTGGTTCCCGGGGGCGATGGTGATGTCCGCCGTCTACTCGGAGTCGCTCTTCCTGCTGGTCTCGATCGGCGCGATCTACGCGGCGCGACTGGACCGGTGGGCGCTCGCGGGAATGCTCGGCGCGGTCGCGGCGGCGACCCGCAGCGGCGGCGTGATCGTGATCCTCCCGCTGCTGATCATCTATCTCCACGCCCATCGCCCGCCCAAAGCGGACGTCCTCTGGGTCCTGCTCGGCGTGCCCGCGGGCCTCGCGGCGTACGTCGCGTACCTGGGCATCACCACTGGCGACCCGACCTCCGTCTTCACCGCTCAGGCCGCCTGGGGGCGCAGCTTCGTGCCGCTCGGCGGCATCGCGCTCGGCGTCTGGAGCGCACTGCAGGGAGCGCTCGAGCTGATCGTCCCGGGATTCGGCCGTTCCTCCGCCGCCTTCGCGCACGGGGTGCCAACCGCAGTGATCGACCTGCGCGACATCGCCATGCTCGGCTTCCTCGCCGGCGGGCTCTGGCTCTGCCACGAGGCGATCCGGCGACTCAACTTCGCCTATGCCGCCTACGCGGTGTGCGGCCTCGCGCTCCCCCTCTCGGTCCCGGCCGCCGGGTTCCCGCTGATGTCCCTTCCCCGGTTCGAGTTCGTGATCTTCCCGCTCTGGATCGCTCTCGCCCTCTGGGCCCACGAGAGACAGCGCGTGCGGCAGGTGGTCTGGGTGTTCGGGGCCCTGCTGGCCGCCTCGAGCGCTCTCTTCACCGTCTGGGCGTTGGCTCCGTAGGCGCGGGGTAGTCTGCGGGCGTGGGCGTTCGCGAGGCGATCCCGCGAAGGAAGGAGGCGCCGGAGGGTGTCTCGTCGTTCGCGAAGTCGCTCTTCCTCGGCGAGATCCACGAGGAGCTCGTCTTCCCCTGGCCGACCACCGGCCAGGAGGAGCAGGACCGGATCCGCGACCTCAACGCCCGGATCCGCGGCTACTGCGCCGAGAACTACGACGCGAGGGCGGCGGAGGAGCAGCGCTGGATCCCCGACGAGGTTCTCCGCGACCTGGGTGAGATCGGCGCGCTCGGCCTCTACGTCGACCGGGAATACGGCGGGCAGGGCCTCTCCCAGACCGGTTACGCCCGCGTCTTCGAGACCGTCGGTCAGATCGATGCCACCCTCGCCATCGTCCTCGGCGTCCACCAGTCGATCGGCTTCAAGGGCATCTCCCTGTTCGGCACGGACGAGCAGAAGGAGCGCTTCCTCCCCGATCTCGCCACCGGCCGGAAGCTCGCCGCCTTCGCCCTGACCGAGCCCGCCGCGGGCTCGGACGCCTACCACGTGCAGTCGCGGGCCGTGGAGCAGCCCGACGGCTCCTGGGTCCTGAACGGCGAGAAGCGCTACATCGGCAACGGCTCCCGCGCCGACGTGATCACCACCTTCGCCCGCGCCGAGATCGGCGGCGAGGAGAAGCACATCGCCCTGCTGCTCGAGAAGGGAATGGACGGTCTCGAGGTCGGCGAGCGCTTCGACACGATGGGGCTGCAGGCCAACGACCTCCGCCGCCTCTACTTCAAGGACGTCCGGGTGCCGCCCGAGAACGTGCTCGGCGAGCCCGGCCAGGGCTTCCGCGTCGCGATGCAGATCCTCAACAACGGCCGGATCGGCCTCGGCACCGGCTCGGTGGGCGGCGCGAAGAAGCTGCTGGACCTGGCGATCGAGCACGTCAAGGAGCGGCGCCAGTTCGGCCAGCCGCTGGCGGACTTCGAGCTCGTCCAGGACAAGATCGGCTGGATGGTCTCCTACCTCTTCGGCCTGGAGTCGATGACCTACCTGACCTGCGGGCTGGTCGACGCCGGGGTGCCGGACTACTCGCTCGAGTCGGCGATCTGCAAGGTCTCCGGGACCGAGTTCCTCTGGTACGCGGCCAACCGCGCGCTCCAGCTCGCCGGCGGCGAGGGGTACATGCGCGACCAGCCCTACGAGAAGGTGCTGCGCGACACGCGCATCTATCCGATCTTCGAGGGCGCCAACGACGTGCTGCGGGCCTTCATCGCGCTCGGCGGCTTCAAGCCCGTCGGCGAGAAGCTCGAGGGGCTGTCCGAGATCGAGCTGAGCGACCCGATCGGCTCGATCGGCGTGCTGGTCGACTACGCGAGCGACCGGATCCAGCGCGAGATCCGCCCCGACAAGGTCACCAAGGCGCACGAGGAGCTCTCCGACCACGCCGACTCGGTCTCGGACCAGGTCAAGCGGCTCGCCGGCGTCACGGAGAAGCTGCTCCGCGAGCACAAGAGGGAGATCGTCGCGCGTCAGTTCCAGCAGAAGCGGCTAGCGGACAACATCGCCGACATCTACGCGCAGGTCGCGCTGCTCTCCCGCGTATCGCACATCTTCGAGGATCAGGGCGTCGAGCCTTCGGGCCAGGAGCGCTACATCGCCGACACCTTCTGCAATCGCGCGGCCCGGCGCGTGAACGGCCGCTTCGACCAGATCGAGTCGAACGACGACGAGCGCATGACAGCGATCGCGAAGCTCGCCTACAAGCGCGGCTCCTACGGCTACGCGCTGTTCGAGGATTAGCGGCCACCAGGCCGCACCACCTTGAGCGAGGGGCGAAGCCCCGAGCGGTTATGTGGGGCGGCCGCTTGTGGCCGCGACCTGATGGCGAAGCCAGTTAGCGCTTCGCGCCGAAGACCTTCTTTTCGATGAACGGGACGACGGTCTTCAGGAAGGCATTCCTCTTCGGCGCCGCCGTCAGCGGGTCGAGGTGGCTGATCAGCGGGTTGCGGTTGACGAGCATCGACTGGCGCTTGGTGGCGCGCGCGCGCCGGATGAAGTTGCGCGCCCCGTCGAGCACGTGCGCGCCGGCGAGGTCGGTCGCGATCGCGTAGAGCGGCAGGTTCACCTTCCGGGTGTGGAAGAGGCGCAATCCGAGGAAGTTGGCAACTTCATTCGGCCTCATCTGGTCGGCGCTGTTCGTGTCGATCGTGAGGCGCGTCGGGAAGTACCACTCCAGCGCGTTGGCCGGCTCCTGGCCGTAGGTGGCCGCCAGGCGGCTCACGGGCGTCACGCCACCGTCGACCCAGTCGCGCGGATCGCCCGAGGCCGCCAGGCCGCCACCGTTGATGTGGATCAGGCTGAGGTCCGCCGGCGAGCTGTCCCGATCGAAGGCGTAGCCAAGCAGGGCGCGATTGGTGACCGGGAACGGTGGGTTGAACTGCGCCGGCAAGAGTGCGAACGACTGCAAGCTCTGTGCCGAGGCGGTTGGAGCTTTTTCCGCGTATAGGGCCGCGACCTCGGCGAAGATCCCCGCGACCTCAGGGAAGCCGAGTCCGAGCAGGTCGTAGAAGGGGCTGCTGTTCTGTAGGTCGGCGAGGGCCCTCTGGGCCTGCGCGAGGTCGTACGCATCGAAGCTGCCCAGCAGCCCACCATCGATCAGCACCAGGCCCTTGAGGTCCCTGTAGCCGGGGCGGCCGTTGAAGTCCCAGGCGGCGTAGGCGACGGTCAGTGAGGCGCCGAGCGAGTGGCCGCCGAGGACGACCTGGCGGCGGCCGTGCGCCCGCGCCTTCTGCACCACGGCGCGAGCGTCGTTGAGCGCCACTTCCATCCCCCACTCTCGAGCGTACGGGTCGGCGGCCGCGCTTCGGAACTGGAAGTGGTTCGGCGGGTTGCCACCGTTCGTGATCCAGCCGAGGTAGTAGTCGAACGCCTCCTGCAGCGGGATCTCACCCCGCTCCGCCCGGGCGAAGGTCGCGGTGTCCTCGAGCGCCTGCGTCCTCCGATCGATCGCCCAGACCTGCAGGCCATCGACATGCTTGACGAGGTAGCGGGCGTCGAGCGTGAAGTCACCGGCGCCGCTGATCGTGCCCGGCATCAGCACCAGGACGCGTTTGGCCGACTTCGGCCCGAACTGATGAACGGAGACCTGGTTGAACTGCGCCGGCCCCGGGCCCGGCGGTGTCGGGACGCTGACCACGCGATCGCGAGCCGCCGCTGGTCCGGCGGCGAGCAGCAGAGCGATCACGGCCCCTGCGAGTGCTCTCCTCCATCCCTCCATCCGTGGAGGGACTCAGCCTATTCGCTGGCTACTTCGAGTGCTGAGACTGGCCCCTACCCCTCGCGTTTCCTTGCGGAAAAGGGCGGGGGGGCAACTTGGGCGCCAGGCGGGCGGCATCGCTCTGCGGAGAGCCGCCGGCGTTCGATTGTGCGGGCGGGCCCGTGTCGCCCGACTGACCGGGAGGCGTCAGGTCGTTGAGGCCGATCGCCTTGCCCTGCTCATGGCCCTTCGCCTTCTCGTGCTGCGCGCGCGCGTGCTCATGCGCCGCGGCCGAGTTGCCGCCCTGGCCCTTCGGCTTGGTCTTGGCCGCGTCTGACACGTCATTGCCGCCCTGGGTGCTCTTGGGCGTCGCCTCGTCGCCCTGAGCGTTCCCGGACGGCTGGTTGGGCAGCGTGATTCCAAGAGAGTCGAAGGCGTCCCGCGCCGGGCCTGGAACGGTGACCCCGGCGAACGCCAGCCCGGCGAGGACCAGCGGGATCAGCCCGACGACGATTGCAACCCTGGCTACCAACGCGCGGCGTGCTCTCCCCGTGCGGAGCGCGGACCCGCGCCTGCTCGCCTGAGTCTCAGCCTCGGTGGTCGCCGCTCGCGCCATCTGCGCGAGTCGAGGCACCAGCTCGAAACCGATCCTGGGATCGGGCCGCGTAGGCACCGCCACGCGCAACGCGCTCTGGAAAAGGGCGACCTCGTTCATCTCATCTTCATAAGCGGCATTACCACTCACAGGGTTACCCCTTTGCGTCCGAGCTCCCGCTTGACGGCGGCGAGGCCGCGTCGCTGAAGCGCCTTCACCGCTCCAGGCCGCTTGCCGACCGCCTTGGCCACGTCCTCGATGCTCATATCCCCGACCACTCGCAGGAGCAGCACCGCGCGCTGCTCCTCGGAGATCGCCGCGAGCACCCGGTGAACCTCCTCGATCCCGATTCGAGCGAGGGCCTCATCGGCGGCGTCGTCCGCCCGGTCACCGGGCTCAGGCGGCTCGGCGGCGAGCTCGATCGGCCGGCGGGCGGCGTGACGCCTGGCGTCGATCAACCGGTGATGCGCGATCGTGAAGACCCAGGAGCGAAAGCCCTTCTCCTCGCCCTCGAACTTCGTGATGTCGCGCGCGACTTGGAGGAAGACCTCGCTGAGAACGTCCTCGGCATCGGGTGCGCCATTGGCTCGCAGGTAGCCGAGAACGACGGGGGCAAGCCCGTCGTAGATCTCCTGCCAGGCGGCCTCGCTCCCTTGCCTGGCCGACTCCAGGAGCGAGGTGAAGCGCTCCGGCGACATCCCGTGGGCGACGGTAGCGGAGTTTGTTCGGGTTGGCCGACGCGGGGCTTAACCTACAAGCTGTATGTCAAAGTCCTCGACCCCCACGGTGGGGCGCCGCGAGGCGGATGCCCGGGCCACCCGCGAGGCCCTCGTCACCGCGGCACGGGATCTGTTCAGCGAGCGCGGCTACGCCGAGGTCGGCACCGAGGAGATCGTCACCAGGGCCAGAGTCACCCGGGGCGCCCTCTACCACCACTTCGAGGACAAGCGGGACCTGTTCAGAGCCGTCCATCGGGCTGTCGAGGAGGAGATGATCGAGCGGATTGGGCGGCGGATGGAGGGCGCGGCCGACCCCTGGGAACTGATGGTGGTTGGGATGCGAGCTTTTCTCGACACCTTCGATGACCCAGGGATGAAGCGAGTCGCGCTGACGGATGCTCCGGTCGTCCTCGGCTGGCGGGAGTGGCGCGAGATCAGCGACGAGCACGGCCTCGGTCTGACCCGCGCGGCTCTGCAGGGCGCCGTGGACGCCGGGGTGCTGCGCCCGATCGCCGTCGAGCCGATGGCGCACCTGCTGATCGCCGCCCTCTCGGAAGCCGCGTTCATGATCGCCAACGCCGAGCGCCCGCGGAAGGCGCGCCGAGCGGTCGAGGGGGCGCTCGTCCAGCTGCTCGAGGGGCTCAGGACTTAGGGCGGGGCCGGGTCGCGCAGGGCCCGTCGCTGCCGGCGGCGCTCCAGGGCGCGCTTGATCCGCTTCCGCAGGAAGAGGACCAGGCCGATCCCGATCGCCAGCAGCCCGATCACGACAGCGAGCGCGACCAGCGGCTCCTTCAGCGCGAGGGCGACCACGCCCGCCATCAGCCCGTCCTCGGCCAGGCTGACGACGACGTTCGAGAAGGGCTCGGGCGAGGTGTTGATGCCGAGCCGGATCCCCGACTTGAGTCCGTGCGTGACGAGCGCCGTGGCGCCGCCGGCGCCCCCCGCCGCGACAGTCTCGGGGCCTGCGACCTGGTCGAGGCCCGCGAACGAGACACCGATCAGGCTGCCGATCGCCGGCCGGATCGCCCAGTGAAAGAGGTCCCAGGTGCTGTCGAGCAGCGGCACCTTGTCGGTGACGAACTCGATCGCGAACATCACCCCCGCCGCGATCAGAATCGGCCCGGTGGTGAGCTCGTGCGGGACGTCGCCGAACCCGGCCCGCCCGAGCAGGCCCAGCATGAAGACGGTGCCGTAGGCGTTCAGCCCGGCGGCGTAGCCGGCGCTGATCGACGTGGGGACGAGCTCCATCGGAGCCGCACCCTATGTCCGCCCCATCGCTCCCGAAGCTAGTTCAGCCGCTCGACCAGCATGGCCTCGCCCTGGCCGCCCGCGACGCACATCGTCTCGAGGCCGATCTGGTGGTCGTCGGTCTCCATCGCGTTCAGGAGCGTGCCCATGATCCGGGCGCCGGTCATGCCGAAGGGGTGCCCGAGCGCGATCGCCCCGCCGTGCGTGTTGAGCTTCTCGAGCGGGATGTCGCACTCGGCCATGATCGGGATCACCTGAGCGGCGAATGCCTCGTTGAGCTCGACCGCGTCGACGTCGCTCATGGTCATGCCCTGCCGATCGAGGACCTTCTTGATCGCGCCGATCGGGGCGACGCCCATGTACTCGGGCTCGTTGCCGTGCGTGGCGGCCGTGAGGACCTTGGCCTTGGGCTGCAGGCCGAGTTCGTTCGCGCGCTCCTCCGACATCACCAGGACCGCCGCGGCGCCGTCATTCAGCGGGCAGGAGTTGCCCGCGGTCACGCCGCCGCCGCCCTCGAACGCCTCGTCCAGTTCGGCGAGCTTCTCGAGCGTCGAGCTCGGGCGCGGCCCGTCGTCCTTGGCGACCTCGGTGCCGTCGGGGAGCTTGACCGGGACGATCTCGCGGTCGAAGAAGCCGTCCTCCTGGGACTTGACGGCCAGCTCCTGCGAGCGCTGCGCGTACTTGTCCATGTCGGCGCGACTCACCTCGTAGCGCTTGGCCACGTTGACGGCCGTGATCCCCATCTCGATGTAGGCGTTGGGCGTCCCGTCCTTCCCCTGGAGCTTCTCGTTCTGGTCCGCCGCGCCGGCCGGCTCGGTGCGCTCGTTGTAGCGGCTCACCCACTCGACGCCGGCGGCGATGTAGGTGTCGCCCTGGCCGGCACGGACCGCGTTGGCCGCATGCCTGATCGAGTCGAGGCTGGAGGCGCAGTAGCGAGACATGGTCACGCCGTTGACCGTCTCCGGGAGCTTCTCGGAGAGCAGGACGATGATCCGGGCGATGTTGAACGCCTGCAGGCCCTGAGGCATGCCGCAGCCGCAGAAGACGTCCTCGACCGAGGCCGGATCGACGTCGGGATTGCGCTCGAGCAGTTGATCGACCACGAAGGCGCCCATCTCGTCGGGGCGCAGCTGGGCCAGGGAGCCCTTGAAGGCACGGCCGATGGGCGTGCGGATGGTGTCGACGATCACTGCTTCGGGCATCTG
>JBKPLC010000002.1:0-3143 GCA_046731495.1 Actinomycetota bacterium
GCTGCTCGCTCTCGAGAAGGCGAGCGGGCATGCGGGAGAGGCGTTCGGCGTCGGCATCGACGTGTACGGCTTCGACAGTGGTCGTGGCCTCCCCAAGCCGACGGACTTCCGGGACTGTCCGAACCTCTTCCTCGAGGGTCAGTTTCCACTCGACGAGGCGCGCCTCGCGCCACGCCTCGAGCGAGCAGAGCTGATCATCGGTCTCGTCGACGAGACGGTCTCGGCATTCATGGAGCGTCCACCGGCCCCGATCGGCTTCGTTTCCTTCGACCTCGACCTCTACTCCTCCACGGTCAGCGCGCTGCGGGTATTCGAGGCCGGCGCGGAGCTCATGCTCCCGCGCGTGCAGTGCTACTTCGACGACATAACGGGGTTCACGTACGCGGATCACAATGGCGAGCGCCTTGCGATCTCGGAGTTCAATGCGGCAAACGCACTACGCAAGCTCTCGCCGATCTACGCCGCTGAGTTCTACGTCCCGCAGCGCGAATCGCACGCGCTCTGGGTGCGAAAGCTGTACATGGCGCACATCCTCGATCATCCGCGCTACAACGACTACGACGGGCTCGTCCGGCGCGAGGCCGCCGGTGCGGGCGGTGCGTGGTCGTTGACCTGAGGTACGACGGCCAGGCTCGGCCGTTCAGGCGTGGCGCCGCGCATTGGTCAGGTTGTGAAGTGCTTTGCCCATCCGCGCTCGGACGCCGTGGCGCAGGTCGCCCGACTTGCGGCGTACACGCGGAAGAAGGGCCGGATCGATCATCTTTCGCGTTTCCGCGCAGAAGACGCTCTTTCCCGAGAGCCGTGCAATTTCGGCTGCGAGCTTCGCCGAGCTTTCGACGAAGAGGATCGCACCAGTGCTCTCGTAGATCTCGGCCTTGAAGGGTGCGTACGCGTTCGCGGCGCGGCGCGCAGCCATGTCCGCGTAGTCCATCATCAGGAGCTCTCCGTACTGGACGCCGTTCGCGGCGAGCCAATCCTCCGTCGCCGCGCGGTATTTCTCGAGCCGAGACGTCACCAGCCACCGCACCGGCGCGCTCGGCAGATAGCGGCGGTCCGCCCCCTGCAAGAACCGTTGGTACTCGGGCCCGTCGTCGTTCTCCGTCGGGGTGGGGTCTCGGCAGAGGACGCCGTCGATGTCCATGCACGTCTTCGAGAGGACCCAGGGATGGTGCATGAGATTCCACTCGAAACACCGCGGAGTCCCGACCGTCTCGAAGAAGAAGTCGACTCGGTGCTCCGATCCGGGAGCCGGATACAGCGCCGCGTATCGTACGGTGTGCGGCAGGCCGGCCGCGCCTATCCGCTCCTTGACCGCCTGCAACTGACGACCGAAGAGGATGCTGTCGTCGACGACGAGGACATTTACCGGATTGTCGAGCAGCCCGGTCACTCCGGCCGCATAGCGTGGACCCGGCTGCAGGACGCGACCCTCGACCAACCCTTCGACGTCCGTCATCGGGAGGTTTAGGTGCAGCGCGAGGAGGCTCGCGGCGAGTAGTCCGCTGCGTGGAATGCCCACGATCACCTCGAGGTCCCCTGGCAGCCGCGGAAGCCACGCCACGACGTCGTCGTCGAGGTCAGCGACGCTGCGATATCTCATGAGCTGCCGAACATCGGTCGGGAAAGCGAGTCTCGTGGGTGCCTCCTGAGCTGAGCGTGGTCATTCCGACCCACGAAAGGCGCGACTTGCTGCGCGCGTGCCTCTCCTCGTTCGAGCACCAGTCGGCTTCGCCGGAGACGTTCGAAGTGGTCGTGGTCATCGATGGATCGAGGGACGGGACGGCGGAGATGCTATCCGCGTATGCGCCGCCGTTCGCCGTCAGCGTCCTTACACAAGCGCGAGGAGGCGCCCCAGCCGCGCGCAACGCGGGTGCCAAGGCGGCAAAAGGTCGCGTGCTTCTCTACGTCGACGACGACATGGCGGCGTCCCCAGCGCTCGTCGCGGCGCACCTCGCCGCGCACAGCAGCAACGAGGCGATCGCCGGTGTCGGAGTGATCCACAGACAGATTCCTCTTGGGGCGGATCTCTTCGCGCAGCTGCGTGCACAGGCGTCGCGCGAGCACTACGAGCACCTACTGGTGAGGCCGTTGACGCATCTCGACTGCTATGGCGGCAACTTCTCCGTGAGTCGCTCGCTGTTCGAAGAGGTCGAAGGCTTTTCGGTCGACCTTCCCATGTTGAACGACTACGAGTTTGCTTACCGGCTTCACGAGGCCGGCGCCCGCTTCGTCTTCGTCCCCGATGCCGAGGTGACCGAAGAACGGCCAGACGACTGGCGTGAGATCGTCGCCGATCGCGAGCGACGAGGTCGAATCGCCGTCGATCTCTACCGGCGCGATCCGGCCATCGTTGGCCAGACGGAGCTGGGCGGGAACGAGTACCTGCGGCGGCCGTGGGTCCTCCTGCGGCTGCTGTGTCTCTCGCTGCGCGTGCCGCCGGCTCCGCTCGTGCGCGTGGGTTTTCTCCTGCCGCGCCGCTCATGGGCGCGAACGTGGTTCACCTTCGTCTTCAGCTACGCCTTCTGGCGAGGCGTCGCCGCCGCCATGGGTTACCGAGCGCTGTGGGCAGCGCTGGCGAGGCGACGCCGATCGACTGCAGCAGAAGATGCTTGACACGTCTCCGGGAAGGACTCAACGTCAGGTTTGCGACGACCGCCAAGCGCTCCTCTCTCACGGCTTCACGGTTACGAGTTTCGCGTATCCATTCGGCGCCCGTAACTCGAGCCTCTACCCGATCCTCCAGGGGTGCGTATACAGCTCCGCCCGGCGGTCGTGGGGACTGTGTCCCCATAGGCCGGGCCCACCAACCTGCGGCTTCGAACCCGTGGCCGAGGCAATTCCGCCGGCGAACCGCTGGGAGATCCGTACGATCCCGAGCATTCGAGCGTGGCACACGCTCGCCGACCTCCAGAGCATCGTTACACGCGCCGAAGCCGGCGGCGGCGGATGGGTACCACTAGTCCTCCACCACGTCCGCGACGGCTGCGATCCCGAGGGCTACTCGACGAGCCCTTCTGTCCTGACCTCGTTCCTCGCCTGGCTCGCACCAAGGAGCTCCACCGGGACCTACGTCCGGACTATGCGTGACGTCGCCTCCGACACGACAGCCCCCGTTTCCTCGATTGCCTGCAACGGCTCCGCCT
>JBKPLC010000003.1:0-8334 GCA_046731495.1 Actinomycetota bacterium
ACCGTGGCCGCGCCACGATCGCAGCCGCAAACGTCTCGGCCGTCAGATCGGCCGCCGCCTCCGCATCGCCGGTCCGCCGCATCATGTACCCCAGAACCTCCCGCACGTGTCGCTGGTAGAAGCACCCGAAGTGCTCCGGCTCACCGCTCGCCAGCAGATCCTCATCGGTCAACTGATCGTCGATCACGTGGTGCCGACCATCTCACGTCTGGACCGGGGGCTCGTCTCGTTCCATCACCCCTTACTCGAAGCAGGACGGCGATTTGTAACGACACGAAGACCGGCGGCTGCTGCGTTCGCCTGCCAGGAGCGGCGGAGCGAGGATGCCGGGCCCTGCTCCGTTTGCCTCTTAGAGCAGCGCGGCGAGCGGCTAAGGACCCCCGCGCTGTCGACGCTGAGCGGCGGCATCAGGACCCACGGCCCCGATCGGGCCCATCCTGTCGATCAGCCACTCGCCCGTCGCGATACGTCGCAGCTGGACGATCTCGTCGTTCGAGAGCGTGGCGGCCGCTCGGTCGCCGCTAATGGCGATTGCCTGGACCGTCGCGCCGCGGAAGTGCGCTCCCCACTCCCGGTCGGAGGGCCTGCAGTCCGGGATCGGCCTCCCCCCTACGCGTCGGCACGTCACCTGCTCGCAGGCGGTCCGGCTCATGTAGTCGGTGCAGGTCTGAGGGCTGGAGGCGAACAGCCGCGCCCACTTGTTGGCGGTCTCGGCGATCAGCGCCCTCGCCCCCGACCCCGCGCCGGGGAAGCTCACGGACGCGACCAGGCTGCCGGACTGGTCGTAGAGCCGGCACCAGCTCGAGACGTCGCGCGGGAAGCGGTAGCTCGTGCTCGTCTGGCCGTCCGGCCAGCGCCGGGTGAGCGTGGTCTCGCGCCGCGGAGCATCCGGCGGCGCGCCGCAGGTCGCGCTGATCCGCGCGCCGCTGACCGTGTCGAAGATCTGGTTGCGCACAGGTGGAAGCAGCCGCACCGTCAGTACCCGCCCGTCGAGGACGAAGCGCACGCCGCGCGCGACGTCGTCACCGAATTCGGTGACGGCCTTCTTACCCGGCGTCGGCTGCGGGGCGGCCGGCCGTTCGACGTCCGACTCGCGCGCGACGGTCAGGACGACCGCGACGAGCGCGACGACCACGGCGAGCGCCACCAGCGTGTGCGGCGACGGGCGCAGCCGGTCGAGCGCCGGGCGCAGCCGGCCGAGCGCCGGACCGCGTTCGCGCCGGTCTTCGATCGCCGCCACGCGTTCGAGCTCGGCGCGCAACCGGTCCAGGTACCACGGCTGCCGATGATCGGTCATACCCGCTTCTCCCACTGCCGCCGCAGGCCGGCCAGGCCGCGGCTCACGCGCTGACGGATAACGGCCTCACTGACGCCCTGCGTAACCGCGATGTCGGCATACTCACCCTCGTCGACGATCCGGGCCAGGACCGCCGTGCGCTGATCCGTGGGCAAGTCCTGCAGCAGTTCGACAACGACCGACACCTCGGCCAGCGCGTCGATGCGCGCAACATCGTCGTCGGTGACCT
Source organism: Actinomycetota bacterium (assembly GCA_046731495.1). GTDB lineage: Bacteria > Actinomycetota > Thermoleophilia > Solirubrobacterales > 70-9 > DASUPK01. Next base: position 1,527 of record JBKPLC010000003.1, read on the forward strand.
CGACGGGGCGCATCGCGAGTCGCGTCCGCGCGCGGCGTTCGGCATAGCCCGATCGCAACGCCGAGTTGAGCTTGTTGGACGCGATCGCCAGCAACCACGCATGCGCAGACGCGTTCTTAGACCGATACCGGCGGCGGCCGCTGAGCGCCGCCGCGAACACCTCCGCAGCCAGATCCGCCGCCGCCTCGCCATCGGGGCTGCGCCGCCGCAAGAACCCCAGCACCCACTCCGCATGACGGTCATAGAACACCGCAAACGCCGCCGCATCGCCCTTCAACAGCAGCTCCCGATCCGAGGCCTCGTGGTCGACCATCACCCCATCAGTCGCAGCAGACCGCACCTTGTGACCCAAGTCAACGACGCGAGCATGATCGTCGGCCGGCGCGCTGTCGCGTTCGCCTGCCAGGAGCTGTCGACCGATCCGGCGGTCGAGTGGTGCATTGCGCGAGAGCCGGTTGTCTGGTTGACGTGCGGCTGGCTTCTGCTTCGCCGGGGCGAAGCGAGCGCAGGATCCGGAGGTGATGCCGTTGGCCGCGACGTGGCGAGCAGTGGTAAGCGAGCGGGCTTCGTCCGTTGTGCGATTGGGAGGAGATCCCATGACCGTGCCCGCAGTGCTGGATGCCGCCGGTCGGCGGCGCTCGCCGGCGACGATGCCCGGCTACCACGCCGGACGTCCGCCCCGCAAGAAGGGGCGGGTCTATCCCGCCGACCCGCCGCCCGTAGAAGAGATCGTCGCCGTGATGCGCGAGGCCAGCGACGACCCCCACGGCTACCGGCTACGCGCTCTGGTGGTCGTGCTCTGGCGCGGCGGCCTGCGCGTCGCCGAGGCGCTGTCGCTCGGCGAGCGCGACCTCGACCTCCGGCGCGGCTCGCTGCTCGTGCGCAACGGCAAGGGCGGTCGCGGCCGCGAGATCGGCATGGACGCCTGGGGCTGGGAGCAGCTGCGCCCCTGGCTCGCCGCCCGCCTCGAGCTCCCGGTCGGGCCTCTGTTCTGCGTCATCGACGGCCCGACCCGCGGGCGGCCCTGGTCCAGCGCCAACGCACGCGTCGAATTCCGCCGGCTCGCCGCCCAAGCGGGCATCCGCCGCCGCTTCGCGCCGCACCAGCTCCGCCACGCCCACGCCGTCGAGCTCGCACGCGAAGGCGTGCCGCTCAACGTGATCCAGCGCCAGCTCGGCCACGCCAACCTCGGCACCACCTCGATTTATCTGCAGGGCATCGATACGGAAGAGATCATCGCCACCCTCCACGCCAGGCGCGCACCAATGATGTCCGCCACCGCCGGACTCCAGCTCTGAACAACCCGATCGGAACAGCGGGAGCGCCGCAACCGCTCCCGCTGCCCGCTCGAGCCGCCGACCGCTTCTTGAAGCAATGCGAGCACCGCAGGACCTGTGCCCAGCGCCTTCGCTCGCACCTGCAACTCGTCCGCAGCGAGCGTGAGTTGACCCTCGACGTCGACGCTCGCATTCTGTCGAAACCCGGCATCCTCGACGCCCGCTTTTCGGGGGTCGGCCCAAACCTAGTCACCGGGTCCTCCAGGTAGACGACCACCTCGGTGCCGCGGTAGGTGGCGTTGCGCACCCTCGTTGTCCATCCCAGCGGCGCGAGCAGCTCGTCGTAAAGGCGAGCGTGCGCTCGACGTCGGTGACAGCGATATCGACGTGGTGGATTCCCTGGCCGGCACGTCGTCACCGACCCTAAACGCGACTCTCGGGCTCCTCGGGGAACGGCTCGCCGCGCAGCGGGTCTTGCTCGAGCGCGCGCTTTTCGTTGTCGCGAAAGCGGGGCTCGTAGTGGGCGAAGAAAACCTTACCGACCAGCTCGCGCCGGCTGCGGACGCTGGTTTTCTCGAAGATCCGCTTCAGGTGCTGCTGCACCGTGTGGGGGGAGACGACGAGGCGCTCGGCGATCTCGGCGGTCGAGTCCCCGCGAAGGACCAGCCGGGTGACCTCCTGCTCGCGCTCGCTGAGCCCATAGGCCGACATCAAGAGCGGCGTGATCCGCGCCGGGTGTGCCGGCTCGACGATCACTGCCGCCCTTCGCGACCCCGAAGCGACCAGCGAGGTTCCATGCAGGACGATCCAGGTTCCCGAGCGGGACAGCACCCGGGCGAGCGCGACCTCGCCGGGCTCCTCGGAGCTCTGCGCCGTTCGGAGCGCGCGGCTGGCTACGGCGTGGAGGACTGATGGCAGCCTGCCAGCATCCAAGTCGCCGTCGGGGAGCTCGGCCAGCCAGCGCTCAACGCCGGGGGTCGTCGACTCGACCTCCCCGTCCTCGGAGAGGACAACGAGTCCCGGCGAGTCGGGCCATTGAGGATCCCGGGCCTCGCCGACCAGGAGTCCCGTGCGCGCGCCCCTCGCCAGATCGCTCGCGATCGCCTTTATGAAGGCCTTCTCTTCGCTGTCGAACATCGGCTCGCCGGGTGCGCGGTAGAGACCGACGGCGCCCCAGGCCGCGCCACCCATTCGGAGCGCGGCAATCATCTCCTGGTCGCCACCCATCGCCATGTTCATGTGCCAGGTCGGGCTCGAGGACGGATCCCCTCCGGTCGCCTCATGCAGGGTCGAGATCCCAGCCTCCGAGCGGGCGATGTCGGAGATCTTGTTGACATCGTCCCCGTAGTACTCGTGGCGGAGCATCTTGGACGGGAACTCGGGCAGCCCGTCCTGATAGTGGCTCGTGATCAGAAGCGACGCGGGGTCGAGCGTGTACCAGCAGGGTCTCGCGAAGTGCGGAACGGTTGGGACGAGGACCTCGGTGCACTCCCGCCAGAACGTGACCAGATCTGATCCGCGCCTCGCCAGCGCCGCGATCCGGTGTTGGGCCCGCTCCTTGGCGATCGCCCGCATGAGCGCAGCTTAGGTCGCGCGAATGCCCGCGTGAACACCAGATTTGTGGAATAGGCAGACCGGGCAGTCGCGGCGTAGCGTCGCCGCCGTGACCGAAGGAGCGCGCACCCCGGAGGAGCTCGAGGCGCTGTTCGAGGACGCGTTCGTGCTGCGCGACCCGGGGGCCGTGGCGCCGCTATTCGAAGCGCGGGCACTGCTCGTAGCGGGCCGCGGCATGGGCGAGGCGCGCGGGAGCGAGGAGATCGCACGGTCGGCCTCCGGGCTTTGGTCGCGTGACCTCGCGTACGTCGCCGACCCAAAGCGCGTCATCCAGGCGCACGACGTCGCGCTCGTTCTTGCCACGCACGCAACGAGCGTCGTGCGCCGCGGCGCCGACGGGGCCTGGCGCTACGCGATCTCGCTGCTGTCAATCGACCAGTCGAAAGGAACGAGGAGGAGCAATGGGCGAACAGAGGACTGAATCCACGGCGCCGGTCGTCGTTCACCGAGATGAGGGCGAGGCGCGGTGGTGGTTCGAGAGCCTGACCGTCATCCGAGCGACCGCCGCCGACACCGGCGGGCTGATGACGATCGTCGAGGTGACCGAGCCGCCCGGCCACGAGGCGCCACTCCACGTCCACCACCGCGAGGATGAGGCGTTCTTCATCCTCGAGGGCTCGGCGACGATCCATGTCGGTGACGAGTCATTCGACGTCGGCCCGGGCGACTACGCCTTCGGCCCGCGCGACATCCCCCACCGCTACTCGATCGGCCCCGATGGATGCCGGATGCTGTTCATCTGCACCCCGGGGGGATTCGAGAACCTGGTCAGGGGGATGAGCGTCCCGGCGCAGAGCCGCACGCTGCCGCCGCCCTCCGACGAGGAGCCCGACTGGGAACACGTGGCGGCGGTTGCCGAGGCCAACCGCTGCGAGCTACTCGCATGAAGAGACCGCCGAACCTCGTCGAGGTCGCGATCCGCTTCGGCATGGAGGTGGCGGCTTGAAGGAGATCGCCCCCGACCTCTATCTGCTGCGCGGGTTCCCGCCCTTCGCGTTCAACGTATACGTCATTCGCGCGGGCTCCGGCTGGATCCTGGTGGACACCGCGTCCCGGCACTCGCGACGCCGGATCCTCCGCCAGCTTCCCGGGAAGCTCGAGGCGATCTTGATCACGCACGCCCATCGCGATCACGTCGGCTCGATGCACGCGATCGCCACCGAGACCGGTGCGCCGGTCTGGGCGGGCGAGCATGACGCCGATGCTCTGGAGGGCAGGGCTCCTGAGCCGATACCCGAGCGGCACAAGGATCACATCGTGAACCGACTGCTTTCTGGATGGTGGAAGGATCGGCACCCGGTCGAGCGGCGCCTGCGGGAAGGCGAGGAGATGGGCGCGGGCTTCACCGTGATCGACTTTCCCGGTCATACTCCAGGGCAGATCGGGCTGTGGCGCGAGTCGGACCGAACCGCTGTCTGCGCCGACGTGATGCGGAGCATGGACATCGTGAGTGGGCGGCGGCAGCTGGGAGAGGTACCCGAGATCTTCACGGTGGACCTCGAGGAGGCAAGGCGGAGCATCCGCAAGCTCGCCGCCCTCGAGGCGAGAACGATCTGCTTTGGCCATGGGCCGCCGCTGACGAATTACAGCGCGCGTCGCATCAGTGAGTTTGTCGCCGCTTTGCCGTCCGAACCACCGGAGTCGTTAGTCGCAGCCAGTCCAACCGTGCGTTCGGGGTAGCTACCACGTCGCTCGTGCTTGCGCCACCCCGTGGGGCATCCCGGGGACGGGTGCTAACTCCCGCTATGCGCGAGGGAGCGAGCGTTGCGGCCGGGCTGTCTGAGACGCCTGGCTAGGACGACGAGCAGGAGCGCAGGGTGAGACTCCTGCTTCTTGGCAAAGGAGCTGTCTTGGCGCACCGATTCGAGGGTCCGCGCTCTGCTGAGATGGACGAATACGAACAGCGGTCGCAACGGGTCGTAGCATGACCGGCCGCTGCTGCCTCGATATGGCGGTCGTATCCGAGGCGACGGGCATCGCGGGCTGACTGCGGCGGGCGTAGGTCGCAGCCAAGGCGTGTATCCCGAGCCGGACAAGCTTCCACCGGCGGCAAGCGCGCCGACGACGCCGACCCGAATCGACTCGTCTGCGGGAGGGTCCCGACCCTCGCCGCGAAAAGGCCCACGGACGCCGCTGTGGGCCTTTTCATTCGGCAAACAACTGCAAAGTGCGGGGAAATGCGGACGCCGTCAGCACCCCGGTCTTGACGAAACCTGCTGCAAACGCAGGCGATTCAGGAACTACTTCACACGACTGAAAATCGTGGTGTCCCCGGTTCGAGTCCGGGTCTCGCCACTCGGAAACCGGTGCAACTGCTCGATCTTCCGCATTTCGGTACTCGGTAAAGCACGTCAGTGCGCTGACCGACTTCTGGGCCTGGAATGGGGATGGTCGCCGGAATCGGCCCGCTACACCCCACGGCCGATGCCGTCGATTCGGCTACTGAATTGGGATCGCGGCTCTACTCGAACCAGGCCAACCACGATTCCCCGTCATGGTCGCTACGGCCGCCAGGGACTGTGTCATCGTCTCGGTCGCTGCGCCAGACCCGCGCTTCCGCACGATCAACTCCGGGTTTTCGCAGGCTGTACTCCGCATCTGCGCAATTTTCAGCGGCCTCTGGACCTAGCCCCCGGCTCTCGTGCCCGCTCGCGCGACGCTCCCGAAGCCCGCCGCGCGTGCCGGCCGCTCAGCGGCGCACGAATTCGGCGGTCATCTCCACGACGAGTCGCCGGCCGACGGCGTGCTGCCCTCGTGCGCCTCGACCCTGCGGTCGACCAGCGGGTCGAACGTGAGTCAGTCCTCGGGCAGATCCTCGCAGAGCAGACGGTGGCCATCACTACATGCAGGAAAGGGTGCGGCCTGGGTTGACGAGCTCGCCGCCGTCGACGAACCTCCTGGAGGTACCGGCCCCTCGTCCGCCATCCGAACGGACGGCGCCCCGATAGGCTCGCGCCGAGCCCCATGCTCACCGAGGGCACCTATACGGTCCTGGCACGCGCTGACCGGGCTCCAGACGCCGAGATCGTCGCGCGGTTCGGCGGGACCGCCGTTGACGACCGGACGGTTGTCTTCCGAAGCGCGACCCAGGCTGTGGAATGTGCGATCGCGCTGGCCGAGCAGGCGCCGGGCGCTATCGGGCTCCACGCGGGTGAACTGGGCGCTGGCGACCAAGGTGAGGCACGTCCCGTGGTACTCGCCGCCGGGCTGGCCACGATCGCGCGCGAGGGCCGGGTCCTGGCCTCGAGCGTTGTCCGCGCGCTGGCGCCGGACGTCCGCATGGGCGAGGCGCGGGACGTGAGCCTGCCCGGTTTGGCGGGTCGCATGACCGTGCATGACGTGCACGTCGGCCGCCGCCGCGACGCGCTGCGTGTAGTGATCGCCGACGACGCGGCACTGGTCCGCGACGGCGTCGCCGCGCTGCTGCGCGATAACGGCGTCGAGGTCGCCGCTACGGCCGCGGACGCGGCCGAGCTGCACGAGGCCGTCGCCCGCCACCTCCCGGACGTTGCGCTGGTCGACATCCGCATGCCGCCCACCTTCACCGACGAGGGGCTCGCCGCCGCGGAGCGCATCCGCGCGGCGTTCCCGCAGGTCGGCGTGCTCGTGCTCTCCCAGCACCTCGACGCCCGCTACGCGCTGCGCGTGGCCGAGGCCAACCCGGCCCGGACCGGCTACCTGCTCAAGGACCGCGTTACCGACTCGCGTGCGTTGTTCGACGCGCTCGAGCGGATCGCCGCCGGGGGCTGCGTGATCGACCGGGCGGTGGCGGAGGGACTGGTGTCGCGGGCATCGGCGCTCGCGCGCATCGACGAGCTGACCGAGCGCGAGCGCGAGGTGCTGGCGCTCGTGGCCGAGGGGCTGACCAACAGGGCGATCGCCGAGCGGCTGGTCGTGACGCAGAAGACGGTCGAGAC
>JBKPLC010000004.1:0-5955 GCA_046731495.1 Actinomycetota bacterium
GCGAGCCCTCCCGCCCAGCACGCTCGACGGGCGCCGAGCCCGGCCCAGCGGCGCGCGACAACCGCCACGCCGAGCGCGGAGCCGAGTTCACCGGCCAGTACTCGAGTCGTAACGCCCACCCCCAGCCCGCGCTCGAAGCCGGCTCCCACCACGGCGACATCGCCGTCCAGCAGCTCGGCGTCCGCCACCTCGACGACCAACGGACGCAGGCTGGGCACCACCAAGACCACGGGCGGCAAGCCGCTCGGCTCCCCCGGCAACGGGCCGGGCGGCAGCGGCGCGCCCGGTCAGTTCCGCTAGGCGGTCCGCAATGACAGTGGAGCGCGCCCGACTCCGCCGCCCTCGAAGCGAGCGCGGTCGCCGCCTCGCCCGCAGGATCGAGCGACCGCCAGCGCACTGGTTCCTGCTCGCCCTCTTCATCGGAACGCTGATGCTGCTCCTCCTCGCGGAGGGACTCACCGTCCACACCACCGGCGGAAGCGGGACGCCGCCCCCTCTGTCGGCTCAGCGGACCAGCGCGCTGCGCGGCAATGAGGCGCTTTACGTCGCGGGCCGCGGCGACACGCTCGTCCCGCGCGAGATCCCGGTCGCCAAGCGCGTCGCGCTCACCTTCGACGATGGGCCCGATCCCCGGTGGACCCCGGAGATCGCGGCCACCCTGGAGCGGCTTCACGTGCCGGCGACCTTCTTCGCGGTCGGCGAGCACGTGGTCGAGAACCCCAGCGTGGTGGCCGACCTGCACCGCGACGGCTTCGGTCTCGGCAACCACACCTTCAGCCACGCGGACCTCTCGACCGCCGGCCGCCTCCGCGATCTGCAGATCTCGCTGACCGAGAGCGCGATCTCCGGCGCCGCCGGGGTCCGGCCGCGCTTCGTCCGCCCGCCGTACTCGGCGACTCCGGATGCGATCGACCCGCAGCAGGAGCACGCGTACGCCGAGATCGCGCAGCACGGATACGTGATCGCGATCGCCAACTACGACTCCGAGGACTGGCGCAGGCCCGGCGTGGAGGAGATCGTCCGCAACGCCACTCCGCCGGGCGAGCGCGGCGGCGTGATCCTCATGCACGACGGCGGCGGCGACCGCTCCGAGACCATCGCCGCCCTGCAGCGCCTGGTCCCCGAGCTTCGGGCGCGCGGGTTCACCTTCGTCTCTCTGTCCAAGCTGCTCGGAGCCAGCGCCGCCCAGACCGATCCCGCCGCCACCGGTGGCGAGCGCCTCCGCGGGGACATGCTGATCGCGTCGCTGACGGCGGCGCGGGTGCTGACCGACGTGCTGACCGCTCTGCTGATTCCGATCGCGGTGCTGGCACTCGCCCGGGCCGTCGCGGTGGTCGGGCTGGCGCGCCTGCACTCGAGGCGAATGCTCCACCAGGTCCAATCGGAGAGCTTCCGGCCTCCGGTGTCGATCGTGGTACCCGCCTACAACGAGGCGGCCGGGATCGAGCAGGCGGTCCGCTCGCTGGCGGCATCGGACTACCCCGAGTTCGAGGTGGTCGTGGTGGACGACGGGTCGACCGACGGAACGGGCGAGCTGGTGGACGGACTGGGGCTGTCCCGTGTGCGGGTCCTCCGGGAGCCGAACCGCGGCAAGGCCGAGGCGCTCAACACCGCGGTCGCCGCCGCGAAGCACGAGCTGATCGCCGCGGTGGACGCCGACACCGTCTTCGAGCCCGGCACGCTGGCAGCGCTGGTTCGCCCCTTCGCGGATCCGCGCGTCGGTGCTGTGGCCGGCAACACGAAGGTCGGCAACCGGCGTCGCCTGCTCGGCCTGTGGCAGCACATCGACTACGTCACCGGGTTCAACCTCGACCGCCGGCTCTATGACGTGCTCGGCTGTATGCCGACGGTGCCGGGCGCGATCGGCGCGTTCCGCCGCAGCGCGCTGACCGAGGTCGGCGGGTTCTCGAGCGACACCCTCGCCGAGGACACAGACGTGACGATCGACCTGGGGCGGCGCGGGTGGCGGGTGGTCTACGCCCAGGATGCGCGCGCGTTCACGGAGACGCCCGGCAGCTGGAACGGGCTGTGGCGCCAGCGCTATCGCTGGTCCTTCGGCACGATGCAGTCGGTCTGGAAGCACCGCCGCTCCTTCCTGCGCCGATCCGAGGGCCCGATAGGGCGCATCGGTCTCCCCTACCTCGTTCTCTTCCAGATCGCGCTGCCGCTCCTGGCGCCCCTGATCGACGTGTTCGCGCTCTATGGCGTGCTCTTCCTCGACCCGATTCCGGTCCTGACCTACTGGGTCGGGTTCAACCTGGTGATGGTGGCCCAGGGCGCCTACGCCTTCCACCTCGATCGCGAGAACCCCAGAGTGCTCTGGGCGCTCCCCCTGCAGAGCTTCGCCTACCGGCAGCTGATGTACCTGGTCGTGCTCCAGTCGATCGCGAGCGCGGTGCAGGGGCTGCGGCTGCGCTGGCAGCACGTCGAGCGCTCCGGCGACATCGAGGTGGCGACACAGACCGAGCGATAGGCTCCGGTCGTGCCGACCGCAACGATGTGGGAGGAGATCGTCGACGCCCTCGAGGCGGTCAACGGCGGCCCCCACCCCGGCCACCGCGCCGTTCACGCCAAGGGCACGGTCTGCAGGGGCACCTTCACGCCGACCGCGGAGGCGGCGAAGCTCTCCCGCGCCGCGCACCTTCAGGGCGACCCGGTCGAGGCGACGGTCCGCTTCTCGAACGCCAGCGGCCATCCCCACACCCCCGATTCCGACCCGCTCGCCGGCCGGGGCATGGCCGTCAAGTTCCACCTGCCGGACGGCGAGGCGACGGACATAGTCTCGGTGCCGCTGGTGGTCTTCCTCGCCCGGAACCCCGAGGACTTCCTCGCGCTGACCCGAGCTCGAATCCCGGACCCCGAGACCGGGCAACCGGACCCTGAGAAGCTCGGCGCCTACCTGGCCGAGCACCCTGAGACCGGCGTCGCGCTGCAGAAGGGCATCCCCAAGCTGGCGCCGACGACGAGCTTCGCGACCTCCGACTACCGCGCGCTGCATGCGTTCTGCCTCGTCGACGGCGATGGTGGGCGGCACTGGGGCCGCTACACCTGGGAGCCCGAGGAGGGGCCGGAATATCTGACCGACGAGCAGCGGGACGCGGCCGAGCGCAACTACCTCCAGGAAGAGATCCGCGACCGGCTTTCCGGGGGGATTGCGCGCTTCACGCTCGAGTTCACGCTCGCGAACGACGACGACCCGCTCGAGGATCCCACCGTCGAGTGGGAGGGCGAGCGCGAGGTGATCGAGCTCGGCGAGCTCGAGGTGATCGAGGTGCTCGAGGAGGCGGAAACGCCTGAGAGCCCGCTGGTCTTCGATCCGATGCGGCTCACCGACGGCATCGAGCCCTCCGATGACCCGATCCTGGCGGCGCGCCCGAAGGCCTACAGCGTCTCGATCGAGCGCAGAAGCTCGACCTGATCAGTCCTTGAAGGTGAGGACGAAGGCGGGGTGATCCGGCGCGATGCGGCGGAGCTCCTCGTCGGGCGCGTCGGCGTCGATGCCGAGGAAGCCCTTCACCTCCCAGGCCCACTTCTCCATGTAGAGGCGCAGCAGGGGGAGCTTCTCCGAGTCCGGGACCTCCTCCGCGGTGAAGTGCCTCACCCTGCGGCCGCGCCGCAGCTCGCCCTCCTTGGCCACGCGCATGTTGCGCACCCACTGGGTCGTGCCCCGTGGCGCCAGCAAGTAAGTCCGGCCCTCGAGCTCGAACGGGTTGACGGGGTTGGTCCGCATCTCGCCGCTCTTGCGCCCGCGGACGGCGAGCGTCTGGGAGCCCTGCACGCTGAGACCGAGCTTGTGCAGCCCCGCCACGAGCGGGTTGAAGACGTTCCGCGTGAACCAGTCGGGCTCGTGGTACATCACAAATCGGGTTGCTGCTCAGCTTCGCTTCCGCAGCACCCTCTCATCTCGCCGGCCATCGCAACTGCACGTTAACGGCGGAGTTTTTCGCCTTTCGGCGCAGGGTAGCCATGGGTCATGTCCACAATCGCAATCATCGCGATCGTCGTGGCGGTCCTGGTTCTGCTGTTCCTGGTCGCCCGTCCGATCATGCAGCGGCGCAGGGTCGCCCGCGAGCGAAAGCTCGAAAAGTTGGAGGCCGAGGCCGAGGGCCACCGCTCGATGGCCGAGAGCCACCGGGAGAAGGCCGACGAACTCCGCGAGAAGGCCGAGGCCGAGGCGGAGCGCGCGACGCGGCATGAGGAGCGCGCGGCCGAGGTCCAGCCGGACCGCGACTGACCATGTACCGACGCGGCGGTCCCGGCCTGCTCACGGTCATCTACCTGGTGATCGGGGTGTTCGCGGCCGGAGACCACAACTACATCCACCACGACACGGTCGGGCAGGTCATCTCGGCCCTGCTGGCGATCGTGCTCTGGCCGCTGGTTGTCTTCTTCGACGTCAACCTCCACATCCACTAGCTCCCGCAGCAGCCGCGGTGGAATAGGTTCCGCCGGGTGACCGGCGAGACCGCGATCAGCTGGCCCGAGGAGCACGCGCCGGACGCCTCCGCGTTTCACGCGGTCAACGAGCTCCAGATCCCGGCCGAGCCCGAGGTCGTGTGGGCCTGGCTCTGCCGCCCCGACCTCTGGCCGCGCTACTACTCGAACGCTCGCCTGATCAAGCACCTCGGGGGGCCGTGGCCCAAGATCGAGCTCGGCAGCCGCTGGCGATGGGTCACCTTCGGCGCCTTCGTCACCTCCGAGGTTGTCGAGTACGCGCCCGGCCAGAGGCTCGCCTGGTCGGCGAAGTCCCTGGCGGGCAGCGGCCACCACGCCTGGGTTCTGAGGCGACAGGCGGGCGGCACCTTCGTCCGGACCGAGGAGACCCAGAAGGGCCTCGGCATGCAGGTGATCAAACCGGCGCTCCGCCCGCTGATGGTCCGCTTTCATCAGCGCTGGCTCGAGGGGCTCTCGAGGTCCGCCGCCGAGGGCGCGCCGCCACCGCCCCAGGGACAGCCGGCGAAGCTCGCCCACTAGATTCACGGACGTGAGCGCCTTCGAAGACCTCCGCGATCGCCTCGGCGAGATCCACGATCTGAGCCGTGCGGCCGCGCTGCTCGGCTGGGACGAGCGGACGATGATGCCCGGCGCCGGCGCCGAGGCCCGTGCCGAGACCCAGGCGACGCTCGCCAAGGTCCGGCACGAGATGTTCACCCGCGATGAGATCGGCCGGCTGATCGACCAGGTGCGCTCCGGCCCGGAGGGCGATGCTCCCCCCGGTGAGTCGCTCTCCGCCGACCTGGCCCGAGTCGTCGCGCGCGATTGGGAGAAGGCGCGCCGCGTTCCCTCGGAGCTGCGTGCCGAGATGGCGCGCGCCGAGTCGATCGCCGAGAACGCCTGGGTCGAGGCGAAGCAGCGCTCCGACTACGCGATGCTGCTGCCGCATCTGCGCGAGAACGTCGAGCTGACCCGCCGCTACGCGGACTGCTTCGACGGCTTCCCCGGCTTCGCTCACGAATACGACCCGCTGCTGGACGAGTACGAACCGGAGATGACGACCGAGGAGATCCGGGCGGTCCTGGTCGGCCTCCGGGAGGGGCTGGTGCCGCTCGTCCGGGAGGCGACCGAGAACGGCGGGAGTCCGTCGGAGGATCCCTTCCGCGGCGAATTCCCTGCGGAGGCGCAGAGCGAGCTGATCCGCGACCTGATCGCCGAGCTCCCCTTCCCCGAGGACTCCTGGCGGATCGATCCGACCGAGCACCCCTTCGCGATCTCGATCGGCAAGGGCGACGTCCGACTCACCACCCGATACAGCGAGGACAACCTCGCCGTGTCGCTGTTCAGCACCCTGCACGAGGCCGGCCACGGTCTCTACGAAGCTGGGGTCGATGCCGAGCTGCGGCGGACGCCGCTCTCCAAGCCTCGGTCGCTGGGCCTGCACGAATCGCAGAGCCGCCTCTGGGAGAACTGGGTCGCTCGCAGCCGGCCGTATCTCGAGCGGCTGCTGCCCCGGCTGCG
>JBKPLC010000005.1:0-5984 GCA_046731495.1 Actinomycetota bacterium
ACGGCCACAACAACGTCTTCCAGGAGATCGCCAAGTTCCGGGCGGTCCGCCGGATGTGGGCGAAGATCATGCGCGAGCGGTTCGGCGCCACCGACGAGAAGGCGCAGATGATCCGCTTCCACACCCAGACCGGCGGCGTCACCCTCCAGGCCCAGCAGCCCGAGGTGAACATCATCCGGGTCGCGCTGCAGGGGTTCGCGGCGGTCGCGGGCGGCACCCAGTCGCTCCATACCAACGGCTTCGACGAGGCCCTCGCCCTCCCCACCGAGCGCTCCGCGCGGATCGCGCTCCGCACCCAGCAGGTGCTCGCGCACGAGTCCGGTGTCGCCGACACCGTCGACCCCTTCGCCGGCTCCTACTTCATCGAGAACCTCACCGACGAGATCGAGACCCGCTCCTGGGAGCTGATGAAGAAGGTCGAGGACCTGGGCGGCTCCGTGAACGCCCTGGAGTTCATCCAGAAGGAGATCGAGGAGTCGGCGATCTCCTACCAGGAGCGCTATCGGACCGGCCAGGACGTCGTGGTCGGCGTCAACAAGTACGTGACCGACGTGGTCGACGACGTCGACATCCTCAAGGTCGATCCGGAGTCCGAGAAGCGCCAGCTGGAGCGGCTCAAGAAGTGGAAGGAGAACCGCGACCAGGCCGAGGTCGACGAGCGACTCGAGCAGTTGCGGGAGGTCGCGCGTGGCGAGGGCAACCTGCTGCCGCCGATCAAGGAGGCGCTGCGTGCCGGCGGCTCGATCGGCGAGGTCTGTAACGCGATGCGCGACGTCTTCGGCGAGTACCGCGGCGGCGCGTTCTTCTAGGGCTCTGCTGGCAGCGCCACGCGACCGTAGACTGCCCGCCATGCGCGAGAAGAACCCGGTCACCCACGAGGAGAAGCTCGCCTACCTGCGTGAGCTGCGCGAGGAGGCGGTTCACTCCGCCTCCCAGGAGGCGGTTGACAAGCAGCACGAGAAGGGCAAGCTGACCGCCCGCGAGCGGATCGAGAAGCTGCTCGATCCTGGCTCGTTCGAGGAGCTCGACACCTTCGTCCGCCACCGCACCTACGACTTCGACATGCAGAAGCGGCGTCCCTACGGGGACGCGGTCGTGACCGGCTACGGGACGATCGACGGCCGCACAGTCTTCGTCTTCTCCCAGGACTTCACCGTCTTCGGTGGGTCGCTCGGCGAGGTGATGGCGGAGAAGATGGTCAAGGTCATGGACCTGGCCGCCAAGGTCGGCGCGCCGGTGATCGGCATCAACGACTCCGGCGGCGCGCGGATCCAGGAGGGCGTGGTCTCGCTCGGGGCCTACGGCGACGTCTTCGTCCGCAACGTGCAGTGCTCAGGGGTGATCCCGCAGATCAGCCTGATCATGGGCCCGTGCGCCGGGGGCGCCGTCTACTCACCCGCCATGACCGACTTCATCTTCATGGTCAAGGAGACCTCGCACATGTTCATCACCGGCCCCGAGGTGATCAAGACGGTGACCGGCGAGGAGGTCGAGTTCGAGGAGCTCGGCGGGGCGATGAGCCACAACAGCAAGTCGGGCGTCGCGCACTTCGCGTCGGAGGACGAGGAGAGCTGCCTGGAGGACGTCCGCTACCTGATGAGCTTCCTGCCGCTCAACAACCTCGAGCTGCCGCCGCGGGTCGAGCCCACCGACGACCCCGACCGCGAGGACCCGGAGCTCGACAGCCTCGTCCCCGACGACCCGCAGAAGCCCTACGACATGCGCGACGTGATCTCGCGGATCGTCGACGACGGCGAGTTCTTCGAGGTCCACGAGCACTACGCGCAGAACATCGTGGTCGGCTTCTCGCGGCTCGACGGACACCCCATCGGGGTCGTCGGCAACCAGCCCAAGCACCTGGCCGGCGTGCTCGACATCGAGTCATCAGAGAAGGCCGCGCGCTTCGTCCGCTTCTGCGACGCCTTCAACATCCCGCTGCTCACCTTCACCGACGTGCCCGGCTTCCTGCCCGGCACCTCACAGGAATGGGGCGGCATCATTCGCCATGGCGCCAAGCTCCTCTACGCCTTCACCGAGGCGACGGTGCCGAAGCTCACCGTCGTCACCCGCAAGGCATACGGCGGCGCCTACGACGTCATGAACTCGAAGCACATGCTGGCCGACTTCAACTTCGCCTGGCCGACCGCGGAGGTGGCGGTGATGGGGCCGGAGGGCGCGGTCAACATCATCTATCGCCGCGACCTCCAGAAGTCGCCCACGCCGGACGAGCGCCGCGCCAAGCTGATCGACGACTACAAGGCCCACTTCGCCAATCCCTACTCGGCGGCGGAGCGCGGCTACATCGACGATGTGATCGAGCCGCACACGACGCGCCCCAAGCTGATCCGCGCGCTCCGCACCCTGCAGACGAAGCGGGTCGAGGGGCCGAAGCGCAAGCACGGGAACATCCCGCTGTAGGACCGGCGTACCCGTCGTTTCACCCGACCGCGATCGGGTAACCCGAAGCAGAGTCGGCGAGCAGCAGCCAAAGTTCGCCCGTCTCGTGATACGGGACCACCGGGGCTTCGCGGGAGAGGGCCACATCCCGATTGACCATTCCAGGGAGGTGGCTCGTGCCTGCAGGTGCACCGTCTCCTCTCTGGCTCAATGAGCTAGGAGACGTGATGGAGGAATCACAAGGACAGGACCAACAGGCGGGCCAGGCCCAGCAGGCGACTGAGCAGGCCCGTGAGAAGGTCGGCGAGGCGACGGAGCAGGCGAAGGAGCAGGCGCGCAGCCTCGCAGGCCAGGCCCAGGATCGGTTTCGCGAGCAGGTCGACCAGCGTTCGACGCAAGCCGGCGAGCGGGTCGGCGGCACCGCCCAGGACGTCCGATCCGTGGGCGAGCAGCTGAGGAACCAAGGCAAGGATGGACCGGCCAGGATCGCCGACCAGGCGGCCGACCGCATCGAGCGCGCGGGCAGCTACCTGCGTGACTCCGATGCGGACCGCATCCTCAATGACATCGAGGACTTCGGCCGAAAGAACCCGTGGGCCATGCTCGCCGGCGGGGCGATCGCGGGCTTCGCGGCGGCACGGTTCCTCAAGGCATCGAGCCGCGAGCGTTACTCGACCCGCCAGGTCGACCGGGCGGCTACCGCCGGCACTCAGCGTCAGCTGACGCCACCGGCCACCCCGGGTACGCAGCGGCCGGCGACTTCCGACCGCGGCGAGGGCGTCGCGACCCCCGCAGGAGTGAGGTGATCGCATGGCCCAGCACAACGGCGAGAGCACCGGCGAGCTGCTGAGGCAGTTCTCCCAGGATGCCTCGACTCTGATTCGCAAGGAGCTCGAGCTCGCCAAGGCGGAGCTCACCGAGAAGGGAAGGCAAGCCGGAAAGGGAGCCGGCATGTTCGGAGGAGCCGGACTGTTCGGCCTTGGTGCCTTCGGCGCCCTGACCGCCTTTCTGATCCTCGTCCTCGCCGAGGCGATGGACGCCTGGCTGGCAGCGCTGATCGTGACCGTCCTCTGGGGCGCGATCGCGGGAGTGCTGGCGCTCCAGGGCAAGCACAAGGTGGAGGAGGCAGCTCCGCCCCAACCTGAAGAGACCATCGAGACCTTGAAGGAGGACGTGGAATGGGCGAAGAGACAACCCGAATCCGTGAGGAGATAGAGCAGACCCGCGAGCGGATGGGCGACACCGTGGACCAGCTCGCCCACAAGGCCAACGTGCCCGGCCGAGTGAAGGAGTCGGTTGCGGACAAGCGGGACAGGCTGATGGATCAGATGCGCGGGACGACCTCGCGCGTCGGCGACGCAACTCCCGATGCGTCAGATGTGAAGGAAGGCGCGCGACAGGCCGTCGGCGTCGCGCAGGAGAACCCGCTCGGGCTTGCTCTGGGCGGAGTCGCAGCCGGCTTCCTGCTCGGCATGGTCCTTCCCTCGACGAGGGTGGAGGACGAGAAGGTCGGGCCGGTCGCGGACGACGTCAAAGACCGAGCGAAGGAAACCGGCCAGGAGGCACTCGAGCGCGGCAAGCAGGTGGCGCAGGACGCCGCTCAGGCGGCGAGCGAGTCCGCCCAGGAGGCCGCCGAGGACGTCAAGGAGACGGTCAGGGAGAGCGGCAGGGAGCAGGCCGAGCAGCTCAAGGGCTCGGCTGAGCAGCAGGCTCGAGGAGTCACCTCCTCGAGCTGAGCGGCGAGCGCCGGTGGCCGCATCCGCGGTCGCCGGCGCTCTCACGCCTAGACTGACCTAGGTGGCGCGAAATGGCAAGCAGAGCCCGCCGCGGCCGCGAATCGAGATTCAGAGCGCGGCAAATCCCGACGAGGCCGCGGCGATAGCCGCGGCGCTCGAGCGCTTCCTCTGGGAGACCGCCCCGGCGCCGCAGGAAGCCCCGCGGAGCCGCTGGCAGGAGGCGGCACTCATGGAGGGCGTCTCGGTGCACGGGCAGCTCGGGGGCGGCTGGGGCGTGGGCAGCTGATCCGCGCGCGTAGCGATCCTTGACAGCGCGGCCAGACCGCTCATAAGGTCGCGCCGTCCATGGAGGGAGAAGGAGGGAAGGCATGAAGCTATCTCGTCCGAGGTGGAGGAGCGTCGTCATCGCGCTTGCGCTGATTGCGGCGGTAGCTGTCGCGGTGCCGGCGTTCGGCATCAGCGGCAGCCTCAAGAAGGCGATCCGCAAGGAGGTCGCGAGACAGATCTCGAAAGCGACCGGCCCACAGGGACCGGCGGGGGCGAACGGCGCCGCCGGTACCGCGCGCGCCTACGCCAGGGTCATCAGCCATGTCTCTATGCCCTGCACGGGCGGCACGAGCGGCGACGAGTGCACGACGGACCGCAACCGAGGTATCTCCGCAGTTCATCGGACTGGAGTCGGGCAGTACTGCGTGATCGTCCCCGGCATCTCCAGCGCCGACGTCCCCGCCGTCACCACCGTGGATTGGACGAGCACGACGGGTCCCGAGGGGAACGCGCAAACGGAGACATCGGGCAGCTGCATGAGCACCGGATTCTTCGTGAGGACCGAGCGACACAACGATCTCAACGGAACGAACGCGACTGAGTTCGACGACGTCGGGTTCGACATCATCGTCCCCTAGCCGGCAGGCGGATGATCCGCAAATTGCGGACTTGCCCTGCGCGCCTCATTCGAATAGAACACCGGCCGCAAACACCATCGCGCCCATAGAGGAGGCCTTGTGGCCGTCGTAAAGATCATCGAGCTGGTCGGAAGCTCCAAGAAGTCTTCGGATGACGCCGCACAGCAGGCGCTGAAGCAGGCGCAGAGCTCGCTTCGGAACATCCGCGCCGTCGACGTGGTCTCGACGGGCCTGCGGGGGGAGAACCTCGACGAGTGGCGCGCCCACGTCCGGGTGGCCTTCCTGGTCGAGGGCACCGAAGTCGACTGAGCTTGGGAGGAGGGGTGGCGGCGGGCACCGGCAGGAGCCCGCCGCCCCTAAATCCGTGCGGTCGAGACCGTCGTAGTTACTCGGTAGACGGATCGAGCCCTCACAGGGAAGGAGTTGCAATGCGCAAGCTGATTGGCGCTATCGCTGCGGTTCTGGCGCTGGCCCTCGCCCCGGCTGCACTTGGCCACCCATCCGAGAACCGCGCAGAGCAGGGTTTCGGCGGCGGTCCCCACTGTCACATCAACCTGCATTCGGGGAACTTTGCGTTCCCGTCTCACAGGGCCCACGTGGTCACGGGGCTCTCTGACGGGGTCTTCATGGCGACGACGTGCCCTGAGTAAGCAGTTCGCCGCGGACGTCAGAGGGTGACGACGGGAGCCTCGACCTCGCCGGCGCGCCAGCGCTCGTAAAGGGCACGGCAGATCGCCAGGTCCTGGATCGCCAGGCCGGTCGAGTCGAAGAGCGTGATCTCGTCGTCGCCCTCGCGTCCGCGGACACCGTTGAGGACGTCACCGAGCTGGGTCACGTCCTCACGGCTGACCGATCCCGCCTCGACCGCATTCGCCAGCTCGCCGCCGACACTCGCCTGCTCCCACTCGTCGCAGAAGAGCCGGCAGCGTTCGATCGCCTCCAGCTC
>JBKPLC010000006.1:0-7532 GCA_046731495.1 Actinomycetota bacterium
TCGGTCCCGGTCTACAACGTCTCGGTGCCGCTGATCGGCAAGGACTTCTGGATCTTCGAGCTCAGCGGCGTGCGCCAGGCGGCGCCGCCAGTTCACTAGTCAGAGGCGCTTCGGTTGCCAGAAGGCGAGGTCGCCGCAGTCCGGCGCCGTGATCACGCTGCGCCAGCCGTGCGGCCCCTCGCGCGGGGCGAGCAGCACCTCGCCGCCGAGGCGCTCCGCTCGGTCGGTCGTGCCCTTGACGTCCGGCACTGCCACGTACGGCACCCAGAGAGGGTGGTCCGCCCCGTCCTCCACGATGCCGCCGCCCACCCGGTCGCCCATGCCCAGCGCCAGGTACGAGCCGCTGCCGGCGTGAATGCGCTCGGGTCGCCAGCCCAGGAGCTGCGCGTAGTACGCCACCGCACTCGGCAGATCGCCGGTGTGCAGCTCCAGGTGGATTACGGAGTTGGGTCGGGTGGAAGCCATCCCTGCCACTTAGACCGAAGGCGAGCCGGAAATTCATCGGCTTGGCGATGAGTTTGTGAAAGGGGCGCCGTCTACTCTCCATAGAACTGATGAACCCCGGCGCCGCACAGTCCACGGTCGAGCAGAGGGAGCTTCTCGAGACCGCCCGGTCCGGGAGCGAGGACGCCTACCGGCGCCTGGTCGAGCCGCACCGGGCCGAGCTGCACGCACACTGCTACCGGATGCTCGGCTCCGTCCAGGACGCCGAGGACGCCCTCCAGGAGGCACTCGTGCGCGCCTGGAAGGGCCTGCCGAAGTTCGAGGGCCGCAGCTCGCTGCGCTCCTGGCTCTACCGGATCGCGACCAACACCAGCCTCGACGCGATCGAGCGCAGGCCGAAGCGGATCCTCCCCATCGATCACGGCCCGCCGGCGGACGATGCGGTCCCGGGCGAGCCGCTGGTCGAATCCGTCTGGATCGAGCCCTACCCCGACGAGACGCTCGGGATCGAGGACGGCTACGCCTCGCCGGACGCGCGCTACGAGCAGCGCGAGTCCGTGGAACTGGCTTTCATCGCAGCTCTTCAGCACCTGCCCGCGAACCAGCGAGCGGTGCTGATCCTGCGCGAGGTTCTCGGCTTCTCCGCCCAGGAGACGGCCGACACGCTCGACACCTCGGTCGCGTCGGTCAACAGCGCCCTGCAGCGGGCGCGCACGACGATCGAGAAGAAACTCCCCGAGCAGAGCCAGCAGCAGACGCTGCGCTCGCTCGGCGACGAGAAGATCAAGGAGCTCGTCGAGCAGTACGCGGAGGCCTGGGAGCGCAACGACGTCGACACGGTGGTCTCGATGCTGGCCGAGGACGCCGCCTTCACGATGCCGCCGATGAGCCGGTGGTTCTACGGCGATGGCATCCGGCCGTGGCTCGAGACCTCCTCGATGACCGGCGAGTGGGGGTGGCGAGCGCTGCCGGTGACCGCCAACGGACAGGCCGCCCTCGCCTTCTACAACTGGGACGAGGAGCAGCAGGCGCGCGTGCCGTTCGCGATCAACGTGCTCACCTTCGATGGCGAGAAGATCAAGGAGGTCGACGCCTTCATAGTCCGCTCCTCCCAGGATCCTGATCCCGACGTCCAGGCGCGGACGCCGGTGCAGCCCGCCGACTACGACAAGCTGGCCAGGGCCTACGAGCGCTTCGGCCTGCCGGCCCGTTTGGACGGATAGCCAAACGGTTATATAACCTTCGGGTTATATCTTGACTTAAAGCAGGATCGAACCGCTATCAACCCCCGATGAGTTTTCAAGGGGGAGCCGGTCGTAATGGGAAATGACCGAAGTGACTGACGCGCAGGAGGCCGACGAGATGACGCAGGTACAGGTGGGAACCACGCAGACGCAGCCGCAGAGCGACCGCAATCGCTGGATCGCTCTCTACGTGCTCTGCGCGGGCATGCTGATGATCGTTCTCGACATCACCGTCGTGAACGTGGCGCTCCCCTCGATCAAGGACGACCTAGGCTTCTCGCAGTCGAGCCTCGCCTGGGTCGTCAACGCCTACCTGATCACCTTCGGCGGCCTGCTGCTCCTGGCCGGCCGGCTCGGCGACCTGGTCGGGCGCCGCACGATCTTCCTCTACGGGCTCGCGGTCTTCGTCCTGGCGTCGCTGCTCTGCGGCGCGTCGCAGAGCCAGGGGATGCTGATCGGCGCGCGCCTGCTGCAGGGCGTCGGCGGCGCGATGACCTCGGCCGTCATCCTGGGCATGATCGTGACGATGTTCCCGGAGCCCCGGGAGCAGGCCAAGGCGGTCGGGATCTACGCGTTCGTGGCCTCGGCGGGCGGGGCGGTCGGCCTGCTGGTCGGCGGGATCATCACCCAGATCATCAGCTGGCACTGGATCTTCTTCGTCAACGCCCCGATCGGGCTCGCCACCGCCTTCTTCGCCGTTCGTCTGCTCGAGAGGGACGAGGGGATCGGGTTCCGCGCGGGCGCGGACACCCTCGGCGCGGTGCTGATCACCTCGTCGCTGATGCTCGGCGTCTACACGATCGTGAAGCCGGCGGCCGAGCAGGGCTGGGGCGCCACGGAGACATTGCTCCTGGGCACCGGCTCGCTGGTGCTGCTGGGGCTGTTCATCGCCCGCGAGGCCACCGCCACCACCCCGCTCATCCCGCTGCGGATCTTCCGCTCCCGGAACGTCACCGGCGCCAACCTCGTCCAGATCCTCACGGTCGCGGGAATGTTCGGGATGTTCTTCATGGGCTCGCTCTACCTGCAGCTGGTGCAGGGCTACGACGCCCTCCAGATCGGACTGGCCTTCCTGCCGATCTGCATCATCATGGGCACGCTGACCGGCCGCTACTCGGAGCCGCTGATCATGCGCTTCGGGGCGCGCCGCCTGCTCTTTCCGGGCCTCGCCCTGGTCGCCGCCGGCCTGGTGCTCTTCACCCGCGCGCCGGTGGACGCCAACTACTGGGTCGACGTCTTCCCAGTCCTCGTCCTGATGGGCATCGGCATCGGCGTCTGCTTCCCGGCGCTGATGACGATCGCGATGTCGGGTGCCACCCGGGCGGACGCCGGGCTCGCCTCCGGGCTGGTCAACACCACCGCCCAGGTCGGCGGCGCGCTGGGCCTGGCGGTGCTGGCGACGCTCTCAACCTCACGCAGCGACGACCTCGAGGCCGCGGGCCACTCGACCGCCTCGGCGCTGACCAGCGGCTACCACCTCGCCTTCTGGATCGCCGCCGGGCTGGTCGTGGCGGCCATCGCCGTCGCCGCGCTCGTGATTCAGCCCGAGGAGAAGGCAGCCGAGCAGTTCGCGGGCGAAGAGGCCGAGCAGGCTTCCGGCGAGCCGGCCTACTCCGAGGCCGCGTAGACGGCGCGACCCGTTTGATGCTGGACGATCGCATCCGTCAGGCGCTCGCGAGCGATCGGACCATCGACATAACCACCGTCGGCCGTCGCAGCGGTGAGCCGAGGCGCATCGAGATCTGGTTCTACCGCTACGACGGACGGGTCTTTCTGAGTGGATCCCCGGGACAGCGCGACTGGTACGCGAACCTCGTGGCGAATCCGGAGTTCACCTTCCACCTGAAGGGCAGCGTCCAGGCCGACCTGCCCGCCCGCGCGCGGCCGATCACGGACCAGGCCGAACGCCGGGAGGTCGTCGCGGGGATCCTCGAGGAGCTCGGCCGCGGCTACGGCCGCGTGGACGAGTGGGTGGCGGGCAGCCCGCTGGTCGAGGTCGAGTTCGCCGACGAGTCTTAGGCGCCGTCCGAGATCGGCCCGTGGTGCTCCTCGAGCTCGAGGCGGCCCTCGCGCCAGCGCTGGGCGGCGAGCTCGATCGGGCGCCTGAGCAGGAGCGCGAGCGCGATGCCGCAGGCGATCAGGAGGATGGCCTGGCCGGGTGAGAGGGCCAGGACGATGGCCACCGGGAGCGTCACGATCGCCCAGGCGACGACCAGGCCCACGCCGAGGTTGACCGGGTCCTCGAAGCCCTGCCCGAGGCGATGGAAGCCGAGCTTGAGCTCCTCGCTCATCGTGAGGCGTGTTCCCGACCGGGCGAGGCGAAAACCCGGTCCGTTACGGTGCCCGGCGTGATCCGCACATGAAACGGGTTGCGCCAGCATCAAAACGGGTCGCTCCTGGCGGAGCGCCCTCGCATCAACCCTCGCATAAAGCAGGATGGCGGCGGCTGCGCCCGCTCGCGCTCGGCGCGGCGGCCGTGGCTGCCCTGGCGACGGCGGGGTGTGGCGAGAAGTCCGAGCCGGCCGTGCATCCGCCGACCACAGCGCCCACGACGACCGCGGCGCCGACCACGACGGCACCGGCGCCCACCCAGACCAAGCCGTCGCCCACCCCGACGGCACCGGTTCCGAAGCAGTAGCGCCCTAGGGCGAGGGGGTCTGCTTGACGGGCCGGGATTGCTCCTGGAGGAAGTCGGCGAGATCGCGGGCCTGGTCCGCCGGGTCGCTGGATTGGGGAACCGCGATCGGGGTGCGTCGCTCCTTGGCGCTCTTGGGTGTCGAGGGCTGATCAGAGCCGCCGGAGTCCAGCGCGAGCACGACACCCACCACGGCGATCGCCACGATGGCGAGCACGGCCAGGACGGCGAAGATGCGCGAGCGGAGCCGCCGGCCCCCCGGACGCCGGGTCGTGGGTGCCGGCCAGCTGGCGGTGCGACCGCCCGTCGGCGGGAGCAGCTTGGTTCGGGCGCCGGTCGACTTGATTCGCCGCACGGTCCCGACGGCGCCGTTGCCCTCGACGGCCGCCAGGGCCTCGCCGAGGGCGCGGGCGTCGGTGAACCGGTCATCGGGCTCGGGGCGCATGCAACGCTCGACGATCTCGCGGAGCTCGGGCGGGCGGGCGTCCGGGAGGATCTCGTCGGCGACCACGCCGCAGGCGTAGACGTCGGCGGCCGGCGTGATCTTTCCGTCGACGAGTTGCTCGGGCGCCATGTAGCGGTCGGTGCCGATCACCTTCCCGGGCCGGGTGAGCCGAGTCGTCTCCTCCGCGGCGCGGGCGATCCCGAAGTCGGTGATCTTCAGGCAGCCGTCGGACTCGCGCACCAGCAGGTTCTGGGGCTTGATGTCGCGGTGGACGAGCTTCTTGGCGTGGGCGTGGCCGAGCCCGTCACAGAGCTGTGAGAGCAGCTGCAGGGCCTCGTTGGTCGCGAGGGAGCGCCGGCGGCGGTTCAGCCTGTCGCTCACCGTGCCGCCCTCCACGTACTCCATGACGATGTAGGGGCGGCCGTCCTCCTCGCCGACGTCGAAGACCTGGACGACGTTCGGGTGGTCGAGCTTCGCTGCCAGGCGGGCCTCACGGGAGAAGCGCTTCCGGATGTCGTCGTCGCCCGCGAAGTTGTCGGCGAGCAGCTTGATCGCGACCTCGCGGTCGAGCTTGGTGTCGTGAGCCAGGTAGACGGTGGCCATACCGCCGTGGCCGAGCCTCTCCCCCAGGTCGTATCGATCGCCGATGCGTTTCATCACTCGCCCTTCAGCTTGGCCTTGCCGGGCGGGATGCCGCCGTGCCCGGGCGGCTTGTTCTCGTCGCCCTGCTGCTTCTCCTCCTTCTGCTTATCGGGCTTCTCTTTCTTCTTCTCCTTCTCGGGCTCGGGCGGCGGTGGTGGGGGCGGGCAGTTGATCTCGTTGACGAGGCGGGTCGCAACCTCCTCCACCCCGGGGCGAAGGGCCGAGGAGAGATCGGCGTCCTGAACGGCGTCCTGGAGCTGGTCCGCGGCATAGGCGGCGGAGCAGGTATCGCCCGCGTCCAGGTAGGTGGCGATTCGGTTGCTCAGCTTCGCGAGATGGTCCGCGGTGGAGGCGGAGACCGGCGGTGGTGGCGGCGGCGCTGTGGTCGTGTCAGTTCCCGAGCCGCCGCAGGCGGAGAGGCCCCCCGCGAGCAGAGCGAACAAAGCCAGCGGCGCGAAGGCCTTCCGAGTCCCCATCCACATACGTAGGCGATCTCCTCGCTCAGCCATTACCCATGCGCCTTGACTGGAAACCGCGGCAGCTGAGCACCGGAAGGCGCGGATAGCGGGGGAAGTCGGGATCGGTTTTGGAGCGCTCGCAGAGCGAGAACTCGGACCCGCGCGTGTTCCGGATCAGTCGCTGGTGCCGGCAGCGATCGCAGAGGCCGGCGTCTGGACGACTCATCCTGATGAGACGGGTGGCTCCTCGGCTTCGCCTGAGGAGCCCCCTCGCACATCTAAATCCCGGCCCTCCCCAGCCACATTCTCCACGTCCTCGGCGGCCTCCAACGCCTTTCTCGCGGCTTCCTCGTTCATCTGCGCCGCCTCGGCCGCGCCGAAGATCGCCTTCTTGAGGCCCTCGCCGACGTACTCCGCTCCCCTCTGCGCCCGCTCGAGCGGCTCGGTCAGCCGGACCACCCGGCCGAGCAGCTCGTTCATGCGCTCGGCCTGCTCCAGCGCCTGATCCGCCTGCCGGCGCATCACCTCGAGCTGCTCGCGGGAGACCTCCATTAGCTGGTTGGCCTCGCGGATGCTGCGCTCCATCGAGCGCGGCAGCTCGATCACGGTGCGGGCGGCGTTGATGGGCCAGGTGATCAGCTCTCGGACCACGGCCTCAGGGTAGTGAAGGCTCCGTCGGTAATGCGACGGGGCGCCGCCAGGCGCCACCCGTTTGAAAAAGTGTCCTTTACTTCACTTTGTATAGTCGAGGGATGCGCACCTTCCGGCGCCTGCTCGGCTTCCTGCGGCCCTATCGACGGCCGTTGATCGTCTCCCTGCTCCTCGCCTGGATGGCGATGGGGATGACCGTGCTCATTCCGCTCCTCTCCGGCAGCGCGGTGAACGCGATCCAGGCCGAGCACCGCGACGACATCCTCCCGCTGGTGCTGGCGCTGCTGGGCGCCGGGATCCTGCGCCTGACGCTGACCGTCGGCCGCAGGCTGATCGCCGGCAAGGTCTCGCTTGCGGTCGAGTACGACCTCCGTCAGCGCTTCTACGAGCACCTGCAGAAGCTCGAGCTGGCCTTCTTCGACAGCCAGCAGACCGGCCAGCTGATGTCCCGGGCCACCGTGGACCTGCAGTCGATCCGGTTCTTCCTCGGCTACGGCCTGATCTGGGTGAGCCAGAGCGCGCTGACCATCCTGTTCGCGGCCGCGGCGATGTTCGTGCTCGATCCGGTGCTCGCCCTGATCGCGCTGGCGCCGGTGCCGTTCCTGGTGGCGACGGCGACCCGGTACAGCCGCCGCAACCGTCCTGCCGAGCAGGAGGTACAGCAGCGGATCGGGGAGGTGACCGCCGGAGCCGAGGAGAGCATCTCGGGAATCCGGATCGTCAAGGCGTTCGCGCGCGAGCGTCACATGCTCGACCGCTTCCGGCACTCGGTGAACCGGGTCTTCGAGCAGAGCATGGTCTCGACCCGGCTGCAGGCCTTCTACACGCCGCTGATGGGCTTCCTGCCGAGCCTCGGCCTCGCGGCCGTTCTGCTGGTGGGCGGGCTCCAGGTGATCCACGGCCACACCAACATCGGCCATCTGACCGCCTTCTACCTCTACGTGGTGATGCTCTCCGGGCCGGTGCGCTGGCTCGGGATGTCACTGAGCATGGCCCAGCGCGCGGTCGCGTCC
>JBKPLC010000007.1:0-10047 GCA_046731495.1 Actinomycetota bacterium
GACAGGTAGTAGCCCGCGACCACCGTGAAGAGCACCGCGTCGAGCCGGTCGATCAGGCCCCCATGCGGCCCGAACAGCCGGCCGGTGTCCTTCACATCAAGGTCGCGCTTGATCAGTGAGGCGAAGAGGTCTCCGATCGGCGCGACGGCGCCGATGCACATCCCCATCAGCAGCGCGTCGAGGCCGGCCAGCCAGTCCTGGTAGAGGCCGGCGAACCAGAAGCCGAGCGTCGCGCCGATGAAGCCACCGATCAGCCCCTCGAGCGTCTTGTTGGGCGAGATCCTCGGCGTGATCTTGCGGGTGCCGAAGAGGCGCCCGGCGGCGTAGGCGGCGGTGTCGCTCAGGAAGGTGGCGACCAGCACGTCGATCAGCAGGGCGCCGCCATGGGTCGGGAGATCGCGCAGCAGCACCGCGTGCGAGAAGCCGAGCCCCATCCAGGCGACGCCGAGGATCGTGAACGCGATCGAGGTGGTGATCGCCTCGTGCGAGCGCCGCACCGCCGCGAAGATGAAGGCGAGGGGGAAGATCGCGGCGAAGACGAGCACGATGTTGAACGCCGTCCCGTAGTGGGCGGCGATCACCATCCCAGCGGCCACCGCGTAGCCGGGCAAGAGGAAGGGGTGCTCCGGCTCGGCCATCCGGAAGAACTCGCGCAGGCCGAGCACGGCGAGCACGACCAGCGCCAGCGTGAAGACCAGACCGCCGGCGCCGACGATCGCGATCGCGAAGATCACCCAAGGGATGGCGACTACCACGCGGGCGGTGGTCTCCGACATCTCGGGGATCAGGCGGCGCCAGCCGGTGCGCCCCGCCGGCTCCCCCTCGACCCTCCGGACCCTGATCTCCGGCTCGAGCGGCTCTTCGTCCCCGAAGGGCTCGCTCTCGAATGGGTCGATGTCCTCGAATCTCACTGCCGCGCCCCGAAGCGCCGCTGACGCTCCTCGAATTCCGCCAGGGAGGCCTCGAAGGCCTCGCGCGAGAAGTCCGGCCAGAGCTCATCGCGGAAGACGAACTCGGAGTAGGCGCACTGCCAGAGCAGGTAGTTGGAGATCCGCTGCTCGCCGCTGGTCCGGATCAGGAGGTCCGGGTCGTGCATCTCGGGCGCGTAGAGGTGGCTGGTGAACTCCTCCTCCCCGCCGCCCTCGTATGCCGCTGCGGCGTCGAGGATCTCGGCGCGGCCGCCGTAGTTGAAGGCGACGAACAGCGTGATCCGCTCATTGGCGTCGGTCTCGGCTTCGGCCCAGTCCATTCGGTTGATGAGCTCGTCGCTGATCCCGTCGCGGCGGCCGATGAATCGCATGCGAACACCCTCCTCCTTGAGCTCGGGCGTCTCGCTGTCGATCCGCTCGGCGAACATCGCCATCAGGCCGTCGACCTCCTCCTTTGGCCGCGTCCAGTTCTCGGTCGAGAACGAGTAGACGGTCAGCTCCTTGACGCCGAACTCCACCGCGTCCCGCAGCCGGTCGTGAACGACGTCCGCGCCCGCCTCGTGCCCCTCGATGACCGGCAGGCCTCGCTGTTGCGCCCAGCGCCCATTGCCGTCGGTGATGATCGCGACGTAGTCGGCTGGCATACGAGGCCTCCAGGCCAAACCTGAGGCTAGACCTCGAGGATCTCTTCTTCCTTGCCCTTGAGAAGTGAGTCGATCTCGCCGATCGCCGCGTCCGTGTGCTTCTGCAGCTCGGTCTCGCCGTGGTGCTCCTCGTCGGAGCCGGCCTCGCCTTCCTTCTTCAGCTCCCGGAGGTCGTGCATGACGTCCCGGCGGATGTTGCGCACCGCGACCCGGCCCTGCTCGGCGACGCCATGGACCACCTTGACCAGCTCCTTGCGCCGCTCCTCGGTGAGCTCGGGGATCTGCAGGCGGATGACGTTGCCGTCGTTCGACGGCGTCAGGCCGAGGTCGGACTCCATGACCGCCTTCTCGATCGCCGAGATCGAGGACTTGTCGTAGGGCGTGACGGTCAGCATCCGCGCGTCAGTGGCCGCGACCTGGGCGAGCTGCTTGAGCGGGGTCTGGGCGCCGTAGTAGTCGACGTTCAGACGGTCGAGGAGATGGGGCGACGCGCGGCCAGTGCGAACGGTCGCGAGCTCGTTGCGGGTCGCCTCGACCGATTTCTGCATGCGCTCCTTGGCGTCCGCCAGGAACTCATCGATCATCTCCATGGTCACGAGCGGACTCCCGACGCGGGCTCACTCGCGGGCTTGCTCGACACCAAAGTCCCCACCCTCTCTCCGCTCACGATCCTATCTATGTTCCGCTCGTCGGCCATGTTGAAGACGTAGATCGGCAGGTCGTTGTCCATGCAGAGCGAGAGCGCGGTCGAGTCCATCACCCGCAGGCCGAGCTCGATCGCCTGGCGGTGGCTGATCTCGGGGAGGAACTCCGCCTCGGGGTCGATCGACGGATCGGCGGTGTAGACGCCCTCCACGCCGTTCTTCGCCATCAGGATCGCCTCCGCGTGGATCTCGAGGGCCCGGAGGGCTGCGGCCGTGTCGGTGGTGAAGAACGGGTTGCCGGTGCCGGCGGCGAAGATCACGGCTCGGCCCTTCTCCAGGTGTCGGATGGCGCGGCGGCGGATGTAGGGCTCGGCGACCTCGGTCACGGCCATCGCGGATAGCACCCGTGTGTCGATGCTGACCTTCTCCAGGGCGTCCTGCAGAGTCAGGGCGTTGAGGACGGTGGCCAGCATCCCCATGTAGTCGGCGGTGGCGCGGTCCATCCCCTCGGCCGCTCCCTCCAGGCCGCGGTAGATGTTCCCGGCGCCCACCACGATCGCGACCTCCACACCGTGGGCGCGCACCTCGCGAACCTGGTTGGCGATCCGCTCGATCTGGGCCGGGTCGGTCCCGTACTCGAGGTCGCCCATCAACGCCTCCCCGGAGAGCTTCAGCAGGATCCGGTTGAAGCGAGCCGAGGCCAAGGTCCTTACTCCTGACCCACCTCGAAGCGGGCGAACCTCGCGATGCGGACGTTCTCCCCCGTCTTCGCCGCCACCTCGGCGCGCAGGTCCTCGATCGTCTTGCCCTCGTAGCGGTCCTCGTTGAAGTGCTTCTGGTCGAGCAGGACGATCTCCGATGCCCACTTCTTGATCTGACCATCGACGATCTTGGCAACGATGTCGTCGGGCTTGCCGTCGGCCTTCGCCTTCTCCTCGAGGATCCGGCGCTCGTTGGCGATGTCCTCCTCGGGGATGTCCTCGAGCGAGACGTGCTGCGGGTTCATCGCGGCGATATGAACGGCGACCTCGCGGGCGAACTCCTTGAAGTCCTCGTTGAGCGCGACGAAGTCGGTCTCGCACTGCACCTCGACGAGCACGCCGATCCGTTGCTGCTTGCGCTCGCCGGTGCCGCTCATGTGCGTGTAGGCGGCGACCACGCCCTCGGCCGTGCCACGGCCCCCGCGCTTCGCCGCAGAGGCCGCGCCTTTCTTGCGGAGGATCTCGATCGCCTTGGGCTCGTCGCCGCCGGCCTCTTCGAGGGCCTGCTTGACGTCCACGATCGGGGCGCCTGTCTTCTCTCTGAGGGCCTTCACTTCGGCCGCGCTCACCGCCATCAGGAATCACCTCCGCCCTGGGTCTGGGCGGGCTCTGGCTGCTCCTCGGGCGGCTGCGGCCGCGCGATCTCAGCCTCGCGGTCGGCCTCGGCCTGATCGCCCTGGCGATCGTGTGGCGCCTGTCCCGCCTGCTGTGGTTGGGGTACCTCCTCCCCGGCCTCGCGGTTGGCCTCGGCCTGCTGCTTCTGCTGTTCGGCCTCGGCGCGCGCCTTGGCCTCCGCTTCGGCCTTGGCCTTTTCCTCGGCCTCCTGCCTGGCCTTCTCCTCCGCTTCGCGTCGCTTGCGCTCCTCCTCCTCGCGTCGCTTGCGCTCCTCTTCCTCGGCTCGCCGGCGCGCTTCCTCCTCGCGCCACTGCGCTGCGGCGCCCTCGATTGCGGAGCCCAGGGCGCCGATGACCAGATCGCAGGAGCGGATCGCGTCGTCGTTGCCGGGGATCACGTAGTCGACGGGCCCCGGGTCGCAGTTCGAGTCGACCAGGCCGACGATCGGGATCTCGAGACGCTCGGCCTCCCGCAGCGCGATCTCCTCGGTCTTCAAATCGAGGATCACGACCGCGTCCGGGATGCGCTGCATGTCCGCGACGCCGCCGAGGTTGTACTCGAGCTTGCGAAGCTCGGCCTCCATCGACATGCGCTCCTTGGTGGGCAGCAGGTCGAGCCGGCCGCCCTCCTGCAGCTCGCGCAGCTCGTGCAGGCGCTGGATCCGCTTGCGGATCGTGTTGAAGTTGGTCAGCAGTCCGCCCAGCCAGCGCCGGTTCACGTACGGCATCTGACAGCGCTCGGCCCACTCCTGGACCGAGTCGCGGGCCTGCTTCTTGGTGCCGACGAAGAGGATCACGCCGCCCTTCGCGGCGACCTCGCGGACGAAGTCCGTCGCCTGATTGAGGAGCTCCTCCGTCTGGAGGAGATCGATGATGTGGATGCCCTCCCGCTCTCCGTAGATGAAGCGGCGCATGCGCGGGTTCCAGCGCCGCGTCTGGTGACCGAAATGAACTCCGGCCTCCAGCAGCTCCTTGATGCCTACCTCGGCCATCTGCCCTTCCTATCGCTTGTGGTTGTCACTGGCCCCGTCGCGGCCGCGGGAACCCGGGCGTGCCCGGGCAGCGTCCCGTGCCTCTCGGCGGGGGTTGGGTGCAAAGTCCGCGGGATTGTAGGTGCTGAGCGGATCATGGCCGCCTCGGCGGCGATCCGGCGCGATTTGTCGCGTTTCTTTCGGTATGCGGAAGGAAAGCGACAAACGGCGGGATTTGACCCGCGGCCGGGCACGCTCAGAAGCATCCCTCCCTACGGCTGACCGATTCGACGCATCCAGCGGGTCCCGAGCCGGACACCGAAGCGAACCAGCGTGGCCAGCGCGAGCAGCGGACCCAGCACGGAGCCGACATAGGCCGCGAGTCCGAAGCCGCGCCAGAGCGGTTCGCTTGCCAGAAGGAAGCCCCTGTCCGGATTGAACGCCGCGGCGCCGAGCAGAGCGAGGACGGTGAGCGCCGCAGACGCCAGAAGAGCGTTGGCCACAGGAACAGCCTAGGAGCCGCGCGCCCTTTCCACAGCGGTTGTGAGGTCAGGGGGAAGTGTTGAGCTGAACTCCATCCGCTCGCCGGTACTCGGATGACTGAACGCGAGTCTCGACGCATGCAGGAACTGGCGCTCGAGACCGTGGCGACCCGCCGAGCCGTACTCCGGGTCGCCCGCGACGGGATGGCCGATCGCCGCGAAGTGCACTCGGATCTGGTGCGTGCGGCCGGTCTCCAGCCGGGCGCGGACGAGGGTGTCACCCGGGAGCGTCTCGATCACCTCGAAGTGAGTGCGGGCCTCGCGCGAACCGGCGCCCTTCACCGCCCGCTGGGTGCGACGGCGCCGGTGGCGGCCCAGGGGCGCGTCGATCGTCCCCGTCCGGCTTCCCAGCTGCCCTTCTACCAGCGCGGTGTACTCGCGCTCTACCTCGCGCGCCTTGACCATCCGCGCCAGGGCACGATGTGCCTCCTCCCTGCGCGCGACCACCATCAGGCCCGAGGTGTCCTTGTCGAGCCGGTGGACGATCCCCGGCCGCTCGCTCTCACCGCCGCCGAGCACCCCCTCCAGCAGATCAACCAGGGTCTCCCCCTTCACCGACGGCGCCGCGTGGACCACCAGTCCGGCGGGCTTGTCGATCACGGCCAGGTCGTCGTCGAGGTGGACGATCAGGCGCTCGGCCTCGAGCCTCACTCCCGCCTCCGCTCCGAGCGCTCCACGTCGAACAGCAGCAGGATCACTCCCGCCACGATCGCAACGTCGGCGAGATTGAACGTGGGCCACAGCGGCAGGTCGATGAAGTCGGTTACTGCGCCGTCCCTGACTCGATCGGCGAGGTTGCCGAGCGCGCCGCCGATCAGGAGCCCCGCCGGCAGCCAGATCTGCCAGCCCGTCCGCGCCCGCGCGCCGAGGAAGACCAACAGGCCCAGCAGCACGACGATCGTGACTCCGATGACCACGGCCGAGATGTCGCCGCCAAGCCCGAATGCCACCCCCTCGTTCCGGACGTTCTGAAATGCGAGGAACGGGAGCGCCTCGACGCGGTCCCCGCGATCCACCAGCGAGTTGGCGAGGGCCTTCGTGCCCTGATCGACCGCGACGACAACCCCGCAGGCGACGAGCGCGGGGACGAGCAGATCGAGGGTTCGTCGCCTCAACCGCGAATCAGCGCCACGACCACGCCCGAGACGATGATCAGGACGATGGTCGCGAGGATCGGGCTGAGATCGATTGCGAAGCCCCCGCCGCCCAGGGGCGGGATCACGCGCCGGAAGATGTTCAGGTACGGGTCGACCACCTGATGGACGAAGTCGACGCAGGCGCGCAGCCATGGGTAGTACGGCATCCGCGGGATCCAGGAGAGCAGGATCCGGATGAAGATCAGGATCAGATAGACGAGGAAGATCGCGCCGACGTAGTCGG
This sequence comes from Actinomycetota bacterium, assembly GCA_046731495.1. Classification (GTDB taxonomy): domain Bacteria; phylum Actinomycetota; class Thermoleophilia; order Solirubrobacterales; family 70-9; genus DASUPK01. Next base: position 6,486 of record JBKPLC010000007.1, read on the forward strand.
CGATGTCATCGCGCGTGATCGCGAGCAGGAAGTTCACCGCCGCGCGACCTCCAGCGAGGCGTCGACCGCGGCCCGGAGCGCCTCGGCCAGGTCATGCTCGACGAGCGCCTTCAGTCCCGCTTCGGTCATACCGCCGGGAGAGGCCACGGCCTGCTTGAGCTCGGCCGGGTCCCGCACCTGCAGCAGCCCGCCGGTGGCGCTCATTGTCTTCGCGACCATGCGGCGGGTCTGGTCCTCGGTCAGACCTTCCTTGACCCCCGCCTCGACCAGGATCTCCGCGATCAGCGCCAGGTACCCGGGCGAGCAGCCCATGAACGCGGTGGCGGCGTCGATCAGGCCCTCATCGAGCTCGATCACCTCGCCGACGAGGCCGAGCAACTCGGCCGCACGCCGGCGCTGCGGCTCGTCGACCCTCTCGCCGTAGACCACGCAGAGGACCGCCTGCCGGAGCTGTGCGCCCAGGTTCGGCATCACGCGGATCAGATCGATCCCGGGGAGTGCCTCGTGGAGGGTGTCGAGCGAGGTCCCGGCCAGGATCGAGATCACGGGCGTCCCCGCTTGCCGCAGATCGGGCGCGACGTCGTCGAGCACGTTCGGCTTGACCGCGAGGACGACGAGGTCGGACTTATCGGCGAGCTCGAGATTGCCCTCGATCGCCTCCCCTCCCACCTCCTCGGCAAGGGCTTTTGCCTTGGCCGGATCGGCGTCGGCGAACAGCATCGCCTCCGGCGCACCCGGCTCGCCGCCCGCGGCCGCCCAGCCGCGAGCGAGCCCTCCGGCCATGTTTCCTGCCCCCACGAAGCCGAGCCTCATAGGCGGAAACTCTATTCGGCGCCCCGAAGCTAGCTCTGGTTGAAGAAGCCGCCCTCGAGGAGGCGCGCCTTCTCCTCTGCGGAGACCTCGACGTTCTCGGGCGTGAGCAGGAAGATCCCCTGGGAGATCCGCTGCATGCCGCCGCCGAGGGCGTAGGTCATGCCGGAGGAGAAGTCGATCAATCGCTTCGAGAGCTCGCGGTCGGTCGACTGGAGGTTGATGATCACCGGCTTGTTGCGCTTGAACTCGTCGGCCACCTGCTGGGCGTCATTGAAGCTGCGTGGAGTGACCACGTGCATCGAAGCCACGCCGCCGCCGTTGCCGCGTGAGGCACGCCGTCGGCCGCGCCGCGGAGCGGGCTCCTCGGCCGTGTCGTCGACGTCGCGGACGCGTGCCCGGCGAGGGGCGGGTTCCTCGTCGCCGAAGATGTCGTCGATGTCGTCCTCGCGAGCGCGGCGGCGCGCGGACATCGAGCGGACCGGCTCCCTGGGCGCGACGGCGGTGTCGTCGAGGGCCAGGTCGGTGCCGGTGTCGCCCTCGTCGTACTCGCCCTCCTCGATGTAGTCGCCCTCGACGAGGCCGAAGTACTCGAGCGCGCGTCTCCATGTATCCCGGATAGCCATCTCGGCTCAGATTCGGCTTGACGGACGTTATTCCTCCGTCCCGATGTTCACCGATTATGAAGCCTTCCAAGCGCCCGAGCGAAGCTTCAGGCCCAGAGCACGGAGCCGAGGCGGATGATCGTCGCGCCCTCCTCCACCGCCACCTGCCAGTCCTGGCTGGTTCCCATCGAGAGCCGCTCGAGGCCTCGCTCGGAGGCGAGCCCCGCCAGCCGGGCGAAGTACGGCCGCGAGTCCTCCGGGTCCTCCGTGAAGGGAGGCATGGTCATCAGTCCCGAGACCCGCACCGGACAGCGCTCGATGAACGCGTCGAGCTCGTCGGGGGCGATCCCACCCTTGCCCTCCTCGCCCGAGAGGTTCACCTCGATCAGCACCTCGGTCCCCGGCCCGCCGTGCTTGCCCAGCTGCTCGAGCACCGAGTCCGACGCAACCGAGTGGATCAGGCGGACGAGCGGCAGGATCCGCTTCACCTTGCGGCTCTGAAGGTTGCCGATGAAGTCCCACGTGAAGCGATCCCCCCAGCGCTCGCGCTTCGCCTCGAGATCCTGAAGCCGGTTCTCCCCGACGAGCTCGATCCCGGCCTCCGCGAGCGCACCCATGTCCTCGTCCCGGACGTACTTGGTGGCGGCGAGGATCTCGACCTGGGGGCCGGCCTCCTCCCGGATCCGCTCGAGGTTCGCCCGGACGCCTGCGACGTCTAGGTCGGTGACCGGCTCAACCATCATGAATCGGGTGGCTCCTCCGCTTCGCGTCCGGGGCCCCCTCTCATAGCATCCACACGAGCCCGGCCTGGCGGCCGGTCCGCTCCCCGTCGCGGCGGTGCGAGTAGAAGAGCTCCGGGTTGCAGCTCGTGCAGAGGTCGGCGGACTCGACCTCGGTGACGCCCGCGCGCGCGAGCAGCGTCCGCGCCACCGCGGTCAGGTCGAGCATCCGGCCCTCGGCGATGTCGTCCAGGTCCTCGAACTCGGCGAGCACCTCCTCGCCCACCTCGTAGCAGCACGGCCCGATACCGGGCCCGACTGCGGCGGCGGTTGCATCGACGGCCTCCGCGGCCCGCCCGACCAGGCCCGCGGCCAGTCCGCGCCAGCCGCAGTGGGCCATGACGACGCCCTCGGGGCCGGCCATCGCGACCGGGAGGCAGTCGGCGACCATCACCAGAGGCGTCAGCTCCGGGTTGGAGGTGGCGTGAGCGTCGACGCGCTCGTTGCTCGGCAGCACGTCCGCGAAGACCGCCGGCAGCTGGCGCGTCCGGTGCTCCCGCAGCTCGGCGCCGTGCACCTGCCGCCCCATCACCACGGCCTCCGGATCGCGCTCGAGCACCGCGGCCAGCCGCTTGCGGTTGGCCCGCACCGCCTCCGGATCGTCACCGGTCAGGATCGCGACGTTGAGCGCGTCGTAGGGCCGCTCGCTGACGCCGCCGATGCGGGTCGAGAACGCCGCCCGCGCGCCGTCGAGCTCCGCCTCGAGCCACCGGACGCCGTCTTCCTCGCGCCAATCCATCTCGAGCAGGCTAGTGTCCGGGTCAGGGGTACGAACGAACGAGGGGGTAACGATGGGAGACGAGCTCTACTCGCCCGAGGCGCCCGAGCAGGAGATCGACCGGCGCGCGAAGGTTCTGGTCATGCCGCAGGACGAGCGAGGCAAGATCGGCTACGCCATGCTGACCAACGACCGGATCCTCTTCCAGCAGCAGAAGTGGGACGCCGGCCCGGGCGGAGGCGCTCTCACGGCGCTGGTCGCCGACCGGCTCCAGAAGGGCTCCGAGAAGAGGTCCGGCGGCCCCAGGGAGATCGTCCCGCTCGCGAACGTGACCGCGATCCGGAAGATCCGCCGCGTGTTCCGCGGGGACGTCTACGAATTCATCTTCGACGACAGCTCGACCTGCGCGGTCGACGCCACGGCCGCCAAGAAGTGGAACCCGATGATCCTTCGACTCCTCGCCGAGCGCCACGGCAAGACGGTCAACGAGGACGAGGAGGACGCCTGGTCGGTCAGCTGAGCTGCGCTCAGTCCTCGGGGATCTCGCCCCTGGCCGCGGCGAGCGCGATCCGGAGCTCCTCCTCGCGCCCGTCGAGCTCCCCATCGAGCTTCCCGGAGAGTGCTGCCTCCAGGCCCTGGCCGATCGCCGG
>JBKPLC010000008.1:0-13659 GCA_046731495.1 Actinomycetota bacterium
GCTGCGAGTTGCCCTTCACGAGCTCCGGACGGCCGACGAGCTCCGCGTTGAAGCGCTCGATGCGGCGGTCGTCGAGCGGGAGCACGTTGTACTTGCGGGCCTCCGCGAGCCAGAGCTGTTGCAGTTCGGCCAGCTTCTGCGGCATCTCGGCGGCGAGGTCGTGCGCCTGGCTCCAGTCTGTCCTCGTGTCGTAGAGCTCCCAGACGTCGTCGGAGAACGGCGGCAGCGCTCCCCCGACGATCCAGGGCACGCTGTGATTGGTGACCGCGGTCCAGCCCTGGTGGTAGATGCCGCGGTTGCAGAACCTCTCGAAGTACTGCGTCTCGTGGCGGTCGGCCTCGGTCGCCCCGTCGAACGAGTAGGCCATGCTCACGCCCTCGATCGGCTGTTGGGCGACGCCGTTGACGGTCGTCGGCTGGGGGAGCCCGGCGGCTTCGAGCACAGTGGGGGCGACGTCGATCACGTGGTGAAACTGCGAGCGAACCTCGCCGCGCGCGGCGATCCCGCGCGGCCAGTGGACGATCGTGCCGTTGCGCGTTCCGCCCCAGTGCGAGGCGACCTGCTTCGTCCACTGGTAGGGCGTGTCCATCGCGTGCGCCCAGCCGACCGCGAAGTGGTTGTACGCCTTCGGTGTGCCGAAGTCGTCGATGCGCGCGGCCATGAACTCGGGCGTTTCGAGCGCCGCGGCGCCGTTGAAGAGGAAGGTCTCGTTGAAGCTGCCGTTGATCGTGCCCTCGGCGCTCGCCCCGTTGTCGCCGATGATGTAGTAGACGAGGGTGTCCTCGAGCACGCCGAGGTCGTCGAGCGCGTCGACGAGCCGTCCGACGTGGTGGTCAGTGTGCTCGAGGAAGCCGGCGTAGACCTCCATCTGGCGGGCGAGAATCGGCTTCAGCTCATCGGGCATGTCATCCCAGGCGGGAATCTCCTCGTGCCGCGCTGTCAGCTCCGTCTCCGCGGGCACGACACCGAGCTCCTTTTGCCGATTCAGGATCTCCTCGCGCAACGCGTCCCAGCCCTGGTCGAAGCGCCCCTTGTACTTGTCCGACCACTCTGTCGGAACGTGATGCGGAGCGTGCGTCGCCCCCGGTGCGAAGTACATGAAGAACGGCTTGTCGGGCATGAGCGACTTCTGCTGGCGCGTCCACTTGATCGCCTTGTCGGTCATGTCCTCGGTGAAGTGATAGCCCTCCTCCGGCGTCGTCTCGGGCTCGACCGGCGTCGTGCCCTCGTAGATGGCCGGGTAGTACTGGTTCGTCTCTCCGCCGATGAAGCCGTAGAAGTACTCGAAGCCTCCGCCGCCGGTCGGCCAGGCATCGAACGGGCCCATCGGGCTCGTCTGCCAGACCGGGACCTCGTGGCACTTACCGAATTGTGCCGTCGAGTAGCCGTTCAGCAGCAGCGTTTGCGCTAGCGGCGCGCAGCTATTTGGGCGAATCGAGTTGTACCCGGGCGCCGAGGTGGCGAGCTCCGTGATGACCCCCATGCCCACCGAGTGGTGGTTGCGCCCGGTAAGCAAGGCAGCCCGCGTCGGGGCGCACAGCGCCGTCGTGTGGAAGCGGTTGTACTTCAGGCCGCTCCCCGCCAGCCGCTCAGCCGTCGGCGTCGCGCACGGCCCGCCGAACGCGCTCGATGCGGCGAAGCCGACGTCGTCGAGCAAAACAACAAGCACGTTCGGCGCGCCCGCCGGCGGCTGCAGCGGCTCGATCGCGGGGAACGACGCGTCTGGGTCCTTGGCGTCGTATGGGAGCGTTCCTTCGAACGGCCGGTCCGGGATCGGCAGGACGTCCCGTGGAACCTGATCGGTCACCTCAGCTCCTCTGCGCGCTACGCGAGCGCCTTGGGGTTGATTGCGTCGAACCGGACACGGTCCTGGACCGCGCGGTCGATGCGGGCGCGTCCGGCTGCATCCAGGGCACCGCGGTGTCCCGGAAGGGACGGGCACATCCTCACCCCGATGCGCCTTCCCAGTTCCCCCGGAGCTCCCGTCCGCTGCACGGGGTCAGTCCCGGCTCGTCAGCGAGTCGATCGCGACGGTGATCGCGAGGATGAGCGGGATGTCCTCACCGGCCGCGATATCGACGCCGTAGGAGTCCCGCACGCGGAACCATTTCTTGGAGATCGTGGCGACCGTGTCGCCGTCGCGCTCGATCTCGTACTCGTGATCGACGACGTTCCCATGCGCCTTCATGTCGTCGCCGTGCTCGACGTCGATCGCGTAGCGGTCGCGGATGCCGACCAGCGCCTTGTGGACGGTCGCGGCGGTGTCGCCGCCGCGCTCGATCGCGATCTTGTCGCGAACGCTGAGCTTGCGCTCCTGGATCCGGGCCAGCTCCGCTCCCGCGGCGTCTTCGAGCACGAAGGTCTGGCGCAGGCGAGCCGCCTTGCCGTTGACCTTGTAGGCGCGTTCGCCTTGGTCGTTCTCGATCCAGAAGTCGTCGCCGATCGACAGCAGCTTCTCGCGCATGACAAAGCGCTCGCCCTCAGGCTCGTCGTGACGGCGCAGAAATCCCATGCCCCCACTCTCCGGTGATGTGCCATCCGGCGCATCACCCCGACCGGGTGAAGGTCAGGGCCAGCGAAGCAGAGGAGCGCCGCGGCGGCGACGCTCTGTCAGTGGTCAACAGCCTCTGACGTGGCGACCGGAGCAACGGGGCCGCGTGGCCGCTGATCGCCGACGGGATCGCTCTCCATGAGGTCGCGCGGGTGCGTCTCGTACCAGCGTGCATAGCGGTGCGCCAGCGGCGCCGCGGACAGGCCGTGCAGGAGGACCGAGAGGCCGACGGTGACGTAGGCGGCCAGCAGGATCGTGTCGGTGTGCGGGAGCTGCGCCTCCTGGAGGACGAGAATGGCGAACACAATCGAGGCCAGGCCGCGCGGGCCGAACCAGCCGACGAAGCCGACGGTCTGCGGTCGGGCGCCGCTTCCCAGCAGCGCGAGCGCCACCGGCACGATCCGTACCACCGTCAGGCTCAGCACGGCGTAGAGGACCACGTCCCACGTCATCCGGCCCAGCGCCGGACCCAGCAGCACAGCCCCGAAGGCCACGAACGTCACGCCGTTGAGCAGTTCGCCGAGCTCCTCGTTGAAACCGGCGATGCTCTCGGCCTGCTTGCCGACCAGCGGACCGAAGCACAGCCCGGCGACGAACGCGGCGATGAACCCCGATCCCCCGAGAGGGTCGGCGATCCCGTACGCCAGCGCGGCCGAGGCGACCGGGATGACGCGGAGCCACGAGTCTGCGATCAGCCCGCGGCGGCCGGCGACCAGAACGATCGCGGCAGCGAGGCCTCCCGCGGCGACGCCGCCGAGGACGCCGTAGCCGATCTCCTCCAGCACGACCGTCACCGCGTGGTGACTGGTGGTGGCGTGCGCGTCGGCTTCCGCCCCGGCCAGGACGATCAGCAGCAGCGGCACGCAGATGCCGTCGTTCAGGCCGCTCTCGACGTTCAGGCCCTGACGGATGCGCACCGGCAGACGCGGCTCGGTGACGACCGCTTGGCCGAGCGCGGCGTCGGTAGGCGCCAGCAGAACGGCGAGGACAAGCGCTTCGGCGATGCTCAGCGAACCGAACAACAGCGCCGCGCAGAGCGCTCCGGCGGCGATCGTCAGCGGCAGGCCGATCGACAGCAGCCTGAGCGGCAGCCCGTAGTCGCGCCGCAGCGCGCGCACGTCGATCCGGGCAGCGTCCGCGAACAGCACAAGCGCGAGCGTCGCCTCCGCGAGGATGCGGACCGCGGCGGCGGTCGGCGGGACGTCGACCTCTCCAAGCACGCGAGGTCCGGCGAGCAGCCCCAAACCCACGAACAGCATCGCCGGGGTGATCGGGCCGCCCGAGAGCCGCCGCGAAACCGCGGCGACGACAAGCACTGCCAACGCAACGGTGGCCAGCGTCCCGCTCATCGCGGATCACCGAGGGCCAAGCCCGATCCTGTTCGCATCCGTGCGCCCGAGTCTCGCGGGCCGACGACGGAGACGCTTCGCCCCATCGAGATGATGCCGGGGCGCCCACCGTGGAACGAGAATCCGTGCATGCGACGCCGCCCGATCGCCCATACGGTCAGCGCATGACCAACCGCGAGGAGCGTCCCCCGTGGATGCCACGCGCGGACGTGGCTCGCATCGTGCGCACCTAGCTGGCGTGGTGGAGGACCGGCGTCTACGCCGCGGCCGTCGCCGTCGGGGTCGGGGTCGGGTGCGTCCTATCGGAAGTCACCGGCGGGGCACATTGGCCGTTCCGGGCGCTGGGGGCCGGTTACGCGGTCCTCGCGAGTCGCGCTCGCCGTGCTGACACTGGTCCTTGTTGTGTCGGGCTGGGCCCGGGTCGGGGCGGCCGGGCGTGGTCGTTCGCGGCCCGGTCAGGCGTCGAGGGCGGAGCGAAAACCGATGTTGCCCGTCGAGGAGTCTGGCGGAAGGCCCTGGCGCGCGGAAACGCGGTAGCGGCGGCAATAAGACGCGTGGCACAGGTAGGAGCCGCCGCGCGTGGGCCGGTGCCCGGGCAGCGGTGCGCCGAAGTCTCCGGCGCACCATTCCCAGACGTTGCCGGTCGCGTTGTACAGGCCGTAGCCGTTCGGCGGAAAGGCATCGACCGGGCAGGTGCCATACCAGCCGTCCGCGGCGGTGTTGTGGTCCGGGAAGCGTCCCTGAAAGACGTTCATGCGGTGCTCTCCGCGCGGCTGGAGTTCCGCGCCCCACGGGAACGGCTGCCCGACCAGGCCCCCACGCGCGGCGTACTCCCACTCCGCCTCGGTCGGCAAGCGCTTGCCCGCCCAGGCGCAGAAGGTCAGCGCGTCGTCGTGCGAGACGTGCACTACCGGATGGGCCTGCCGGCTGTCGACATCGGACCGTGGCCCTTCGGGGTGCGCCCAGTCGGCCTGGTCGACCAGCCGCCACCACGGCGCGGCCGCCACGCCCTGCGTGGGTGGGAAGTCATCGGGCAGCAACCCGGCGAAGACGAAGGAGGATCCGAAGCGCTCGGCCTCGGTGATGTAGCCGGTATCTGCGACGAAGGCGGCGAAGTCCGCGTTGGACACCGCGCAGGCGTCGATCCAAAAGCCGGGCACGGTGACATCGCGGACGGGCCCTTCGCAGTCCTCGCGGTAGCTGAGGGCATCATCGCTTCCCATGAGGAACGTCCCGCCGTCGAGGCGGACCATCGTGGTTGTCGAGGCGGGCGTCGCGGGGCCCGCAACGGCGCCCGGCCGCTCGTTGTCGTGGCCTGCGCGGTGTACCGATGGAACGCAGCAGCGATCGTCGCTCATCGGGGCGAGCATCTCACGACAGGGGGCGCTGGGTTTTCTGCCTGATGCAGGTGACGCTGGCCGCGCCGACCCGGCAGCTCAGGTTCTTGCGCGCCCTGTCGTCGTCGCCGGAGATGAAGAGGTGGACGGCGAATGCGTCGATTAGCTGGGACAGTGCCCTGACGCACCCCTGCGTGGTCCGCCCTACCCCGCGTCGGGGTCACTCGTAAGGACGGGTCGCCTTGTCTGGAGCGAGCTTCGTGAGCCGGACGGCCTGCGGTCCTACGGCAAACTGGTCCATCCGAGCGACGTTCCGCCGTTTGTGGTTGAGGCGCGCACGGGCTAGAAGCGAGCGCCCCGACCACCGAGGGCGCTGTCCCGCGTACGTCTGTGTGTTGCGTGGCCCGGTGCCAGCGCGGCGAAGACGGGTCGAGCGCGCGATGGACCGCGTCATAGTTCTCGCGGAAGAGGTGCGTGTACAGCCCCGTCGTGCCGCCGCCGGCGTGCCCGAGCAGCTGCTCCACCTCGTGGCGCTTGACGCCGCCGGCGGCGAGCACCGACGCGTAGGTGTGGCGGAGCTGGTGCCACATGCGGCCAGGCCGCCGGAGCGCGGCGGCTTCGTATGCCGCCCCGAGGAAGACCTTCGTCGGTCGTGCCTCCTTCCACGGCTGCCCCGTCTCGGGGTCGCGAAAGACCCAGCCTGAAGCCTCGCGCCGGGGACCAAGCAGCCTTGTGAGGCCATCCCAGAGGGGCACCTCCCGCTCGGAGTCGTACTTGCACGCTCTGATCGTCGGCTCGCGCTCACGGGTGTCTCCCGTCAGGCGCCAGTACAGCTGACCGCGAAGGTCGATGCGCCGCGCCGCGAAGTCGATCCACTCCCACTGCAGCGCCAAGAGCTCGTTGCGGCGAAGGCCGGTCGTGAGTGCGCACAGGACCATGTCGCGGTAGCGCGGCGGCGTTGCTGCGAGTAGGGCAAGCGCCTCGTGCGGCTCGAGGTGCTTCGGCGGCTGCCGCGCGACCTGGAGATCCACGACGTCATGCCGGCCGCCACCACGGTGACGCGCGCGCTTCGGCGTCCGCAGGGGGTTCGTGGCCAGATGCCCGTCGGCGACCGCGTCCGTGAGCATCCCGCAGAGCACGGTTAGGGAGTTCTTGACCGTCGCCTCGCTGAGGCCCGCGACGAGCTTCGCCCGCAGGTATTTCGTGATCGCCGCCTGGTCGATGGCGGCGAGCGGCAGCCGACCGAACGCGGGCTCGAGGTGCAACCGCCAGTCGCCCTCGTACTTGTTGTAGGTCAACGGCGACATCCGCCCGAGCTCGACTTGAGCGGCGATCCGCTCGAACCACGGTCCCGCCCAGTCGCGCAAGAGCACGACACGCTCGGGTGCCGGCGGATGGCCCTCGAGCACCCGAGCGCGAAGGTCCGCCAGGCGGCGCTCGAACTCGGGCACGTCTGAGGCTCGCCAGCCGGCCGGCAGGTAGCCCATGCGCCGGTGCACGCCCGCGACGCGTCCCCGGACTGCCGGTGAGCAGCGACACGCCCGCGGATCCCGCTGGCGACCCGAAGCGGTCGCAGGGCAGCTCGCCTGGTGGCGAAGGCGAAGCGACCCCCGCATCAGCCCTCGATCTCCCCGAACGCTAGAAGCGCGGCGGCGCCGCGGACAGCGCAGCCGGCCGGCGTCGCGGGGCCGACGAGAGCCGGCGACCCTCCCGCACGAAGCGCTCGACGTCGGCCTCGCAGAACCGGACGTACTTGCGGCCGGCCACCTTGACGCGCGGGATCGCGCCTTCGCGACCGAGCCGCCACACGTAGCGCTCGGTATAGCCGAGGCGCTTTGCCACCTCGGCAGCCGTCAGCAGTCGTCCAAGCTCGTCCACGGCCGAAAGGGCGCGTTGCGCGAGACCTTCCCGCGTCGATTCGTGGCCAGCACGTGGCCAGATCGCACGGCGAACCGCCGATTTGCAGGGACTTCGTCGGCCAGGCTAGATGTAGTACATCGGCGCCCGCTCGGCCCGGGCCTCACGCTCCGCGACGTCCGCGATCGATGTGCGGGCGAGTACGTCGCGGGCGGCGGCGGCCGCGTCGGCGAAGATCGACTCGGCCTCGTGGCCGACGGGGCCGTCCAGGAGCTCGGTCACCTCGAGGACGGTGATCTCGTGCGGGGGGCGGGCGAAGGAGTAGCCGCCCTTCACGCCGCGCTGGGAGCGCAGGAGGCCGGCGCGGCGCAGCACCGCGAAGAGCTGCTCGAGGAACTGCACCGGGATGTCCCGGCGGCGGGCCAGCTCGCCGATCGGCACCGGGCCCGCGCCGCCGGAGCGGGTGAGCTCGGCGAGCGCGCGGACGGCGTACGGGGACTTCGTCGTGATCGAGATCATCGCCGGGCGGCGACGATCGTACCGGCGCGCGTGCGGCCTACAGCCAGCCGCGCTCGGTGGCGATGAGGACCGCCTGCGCGCGGTCGACGGCGCCGAGCTTGCCGTAGACGTTGTGCAGGTGGGTGCGGACCGTGCTGGTCGACAGCTGCAGCTCGTGGGCGATCTGCTTGTAGACCTTGCCCTCGGCCAGGAGCTTGAGGACGTCCTGCTCGCGGGACGACAGCGGGCACGGGTCGATCTGCCGGGTGCGCGAGCCGACCGGGTAGGGCAGGTCGTACATGACGCTGCGCAGCTCCGTCGGCCCGAGGCCGATGGTGCGGGCGCAGCGCAGGAGCTCGGTCGGCGACACGCCGCCGCCCTGGCCGTAGTGGGCGAGCATGTCGGCCAGTCGGACGAAGGCGGCCTCGCCGTCGGCGTCGTCGGCGTGGTGGCGCTCGATGACCGAGGCGACGCTCTTGGGCAGGCCCCAGCGGCGGGCCAGGACGCCGCCGACCAGAGCATGGTCGACGCCGAGCTCGCGGCGCTCCTTGGCGATCCGCTCCTCCGGCGTGCGCGCCGTGCCGTGGACCTGCTGGGGGTAGCCGGGGTAGGCGTGCATCAGCACGAGCTTGCCGATGTCGTGCAGCAGCGCGGTCACCATCAGGCGGTCGCGCTCCTCGTAGCCCGTCTCGGTGGCGATCCGGTCCGCCGCGCGCTGGGTTGCGACGCCGTGAAGCCGGAAGCGCTCGGGCGCCACGTCCCAGACGGACGAGCGCTCGAAGAAGTCGTAGGTGCGCACGCGGGACGCCAGGCCCTGGACCGTCTCGGGCGACAGCAGCTCGACCGCGCCCACGACCGACTCCACCTTGCTGCGGGAGCGCCCCTCGAGGTCGTTGGCGACGCGCAGGACCGAGATGACCAGGGCGACGTCGGACTCGACCGCGCCGACGATGTCGGCGACCGAGATGCGGTCGGCGGTCGCCAGCCGGATGACGCGGTCGCGCGACTCGGCGAGGGCGGGGAAGGCCTCGAGCGCCTCGAAGGCCGCCGTCAGCCGCCGGCCGTGGCCCTCGTTGTGGCGGCGCTGGGCGCCGGCGGCCTCGTCGCGAGCGGGCGCAGGCGGCGCGCCGGTGGGCGCCGCGGAGGTGGGCAACGTCGTGACGGTGGCGGGGGGCGGAGTCATGAAGGAGGGTCGTTCGCGGCGAGGAGGGAGCGGGGTTTCCTGAGTATCGGCATCCGTGGACGAACGATTGAGCGTTCCGGGACCGTCGCCTTCGGCCATGGTCAGGACCGCAGGGCGGCGCCCGTGCGCGCGAGCGCCTCATCGCGGCCCAGGACGGCCAGCGTCTCGGGCAGCCCGGGCGAGACCGTGCGGCCCGTCACGGCCACCCGCAGGGCCTGGAAGACGTCGCGCTTGCGGGCGCCCCGCGCCGCGACGACCTGATCGAGTGCGGCCTCGATGGCCGGGGGCTCGAAGGGCTGCACGGTGCGCAGGACGTCCTGGGCGTCGGCGATCACGCGCCTGCCCTCCTCCCCCAGCCACTTCTCGCGCGCGGCCGGATCGTCGGCCGGCCCGTCGAGGATCGGCTCCACCAGCGGCATGAAGTCCGCCAGCGTCTGGATCTTCTCGCGCGTGATCGCGACGAGCGGCGCGAGGCCGATGCGGCCCGTGTAGGCCTCCAGGCGGCGGGTCAGCTCGTCGAGGGAAAGCGAGCGCAGCCAGCGGCCGTTCATCCAGCGCAGCTTCTGCTCGTCGAAGCGGGCAGGGTTGCGCGACACCCGCTCGAGGCTGAAGCGCTCGACGAGCTGCTCCGTGGGGAGGATCGTCTCGTCGTCCGTGTCGCCCCAGCCCAGGAGCGCGAGGTAGTTGCGCACCGCCTCGGGCAGGTAGCCGGCGTCGCGCAGGTCCTGGACGGAGGCCGCGCCGTGCCGCTTGGAGAGCTTCTTGCCGTCCGGCCCGTGGAGGAGCGGCAGGTGGCCGTAGACCGGCGGCTCGGCGCCCAGGGCCTCGTAGACGAGGAGCTGCTTGGGCGTGTTGGAGAGGTGGTCCTCGCCACGCACGACGTGCGTGATGCCCGCGTCGGTGTCGTCCACCGCGACGGCGAAGTTGTAGAGGACGCTGCCGTCCGCGCGGGCGATCACGGGGTCGTCCAGGTGGCGGTGAGCGAACGTCGTCGCGCCGCGGATCACGTCATGGACGACCGTCTCACCGTCGTCGGGGACCCGTAGGCGGACCGCGCCCTGGCCTTCGTCCTGCCCGCGGAAGCCGCGGTCGGCGCCATGCCGGGACTTGAAGGCGCGGACGTCCTCGCCGGTGGCCATCGAGCGGTAGGCGTGGCCGTCGGCCAGCAGGCGCTCGAGGACCTCCGTGTGGCGCGGCGTGCGCGAGACCTGCGAGATCGGCCCCTCGTCGAAGTCGAGCTCGAGCCACTCCAGCGCCTCGAGGATCTGCGCCACGTTCTCCGGGGTGGACCGCTCGCGGTCGGTATCTTCGATGCGCAGGACGAGCGTCCCGCCGGCATGCCGCGCGAGGAGCCAGTTGTAGAGCGCGGTGCGCGCCCCCCCGATGTGCAGCGCGCCCGTCGGAGAAGGAGCGAAGCGGACCCTCATGTGCCAGGACCCTACGCAATGGTGATCGGCGCCCATGTCTCGCCGGCGGGCGGCCCGGCCAAGGCCGTCGAGCGCGGCGAGCAGCAGGGCGCGGGCGCGATCCAGATCTTCAACCAGAACCCGCGGGCGTGGAAGCCCAGCGTCTACAGCGACGAGCAGGTCGAGTCGTTCCACGGCGCGATGGCGGCGAGCAAGAAGGTCGAGGCGCTGCTCATCCACGCCGTCTACCTCCTCAACCCCGCTTCGGAGGAGAAGGAGTTCCGCGACAAGACGCTCGCGTCGCTGGTCGCCTCGCTGCAGGCGGGCGACCGGCTCGGCGCGCAGGCGGTCGTCCTGCACCCCGGGTCGGCGAAGGCCGGCGACGTGCCCAAGGCGATCAAGCGAGCCGGGAAGGTCATCGCCAAGGCGCTCGAGGAGAGCGACCGCTGCGCGTTGCACCTGGAGGACACGGCAGGCGCGGGCGGGACGCTCGGCCGCTCGTTCGCCGAGCTCGCGGAGCTGCTCGACGCGTCGGGCGGCGGCAAGCGGCTGGGCGTCTGCCTGGACTCCTGCCATCTGCTGGCCTCCGGGTTCGACATCCGCACGGCGGAGGGCCTGGCCTCGGTCCTCGACGACTTCGACGCCCAGATCGGCCTGGGCCGGCTGGGGTCGCTGCACCTCAACGACAGCCAGACGCCGCTGGGCTCCAACCGCGACCGTCACGCGCGCGTCGGCCAGGGCGAGCTCGGCGACGACGGGTGCGCCGTCTTCCTCTCCGAGCCGCGCTTCGAGGACCTGCCGTGCGTGCTCGAGACGCCCGGGCCCGACGGCTCCTACGCCAAGGAGCTGCGCAAGAGCCGCCGGCTGCGCGAGCGGGGACTGAAGGCGCGCACCTGAGGGGAGACGGCTACGGCGACCCCCCGCCCCCGGTCCAGCGGTGAAGCGAGGGGTCGCTGGGGCGAACCTATCCCCGCCGCACCAGCGCGCGCGAGCGGTGCCTACGCAGGCTGCGCCGGCAGCGCCGCGGGGCCGAGCACGTGCTCCAGCTCGGCCCGCAGGCTGGGAGTGGGCTTGACGCGATAGCCCTCCCCCAGGCGCAGCGTCCGCGGCCCGGCCGAGGTGTGGATGTCGAGCACGACCTCCGAGTCGCCGGCGTGGTTGCCGAGGACGTGCTTGAGCTCGTCGATGACGGACGCGGGCAGCCGCGTGGCGTCGAGCAGGACGTGCACGGGGACCGGGCCGCGCGGCCTCGTCGCCGCCGCCTCGCGGGCGGCCTGGACCTCCTCGGGCGTCGGGTGGAAGGGCTCGGCGGTCTGGACGACGAGGCACGTCTTCTCCGCGTCCTTGTGGTCGACGCGGCCGCGTACGAGCACGACCTCGTCGACGCCGAGCGCGCCCTCGTACTCTGCCAGCGCCTTGCCGAAGACGAGGATCTCGATGCTGCCCTCGAGGTCGTCGAGCGTGGCGAACATCATCGGGTCGCCCTTCTTCGTGCGGATCTTCTTGGCCTGGGTGATGATGCCGCCGGCGGTGACCCAGTCGCCGTCCTTGCGCTCGTGCAGCTCGGAGAGCGGGGCGTCGACCGCGGCGCGCAGCGCCTCGCGGACCTGCTTGAGCGGGTGGGCGGAGATGAAGAGGCCGATCGACTCCTTCTCGACGGCCAGGAGCTCGGCCTGCTCGAACTCCTCGGTCGGGATCGGCGGGTAGGACGGCGCGATCATGGCGCCGGGCGCGCCGGCTCCCCCGCCGCCGCCCGCGTCGCCGAGGTCGAAGATGCTGCCCTGGCCGATCTGGGCGTCGAGCTGCAGCTTCTGCCCCGCGGCCTGGGCCTGCTCGAGCACGGCGAGCATGCCCCTGCGCGACGCACGGGTCGACCCGAACGCGCCGCACTTCACGAGCGCCTCGATCGCCTTCTTGTTGACCGCGCGCGGGTCGACGCGGGCGCAGAAGTCCCACAGCGAGGTGAACGGGCCGCCGGCCTCGCGCGCGGCCTTGATCGCCTCGACGGCCTGATGGCCGACGCCCTTCACCGCGTCCAGCCCGAAGCGGATGTTGCCGTCGACGACGATGAACTCGTGGTCGGAGAGGTTGACGTCCGGGGGCAGGATCTCGATGCCCATCTCGTCGCAGCGCGCGGCGAAGAAGGGCACCTTGTCCTTCGTCGACATCACCGAGGAGATGAGCGCCGCCATGTACTCGGCGGGGTAGTTGGCCTTCAGCCACGCCGTGCGGTAGGCGATGAGCGCGTAACAGGCGGCGTGGGATTTGTTGAAGGAGTAGTCAGCAGACCTTTCGTTCGTCGCCCACAGCCAGTCGATGACTTGGGGGCTCGTCCCCGAGGCCGCGCAGCCGGCGCGGAACTCGGGCTCGAGGCGCGCCATCGCCTCGCGGTTCTTCTTGCCGATCGCCTTGCGTAGATCGTCGGCCTTGGCCCCCGAGAAGCCGGCGAGCTCCTTGGAGATCTGCATCGCCTGCTCCTGGTACAGGATGACCCCGTAGGTCGGGCCGATGATCGGCTCCAGGCGCTCGTCGGGGATCGAGACCGTCTGGGGGTCGCGCTTGCCGCGGGCGTAGGTCGGGATCTGGTCCATCGCGCCCGGGCGGTACAGCGAGACGAGCGCGACGAGGTCGTCGAACTCCGTCGGGCGCACCTTGCGCAGCGCCTCCTGCATGCCCTCGGACTCGAACTGGAACACGCCGACGGAGTCGCCGCGGGCGAGCATCCCGTACGTCGCCTCGTCGTCGAGCGGCAGCGACGACATGTCCGGCCGCTGCACGCCGGTCGAGCGCTCGATGATGTCCAGCGCATCCTCGATGACGTCGAGGTTGCGCAGGCCCAGGAAGTCCATCTTCAGCAGGCCGAGGTCCTCGACGGGCTTCATCGAGAACTGCGTGACCATGCGGTACTGGCGCTCGCCCGTCCGACCACCGGCTTCGCCGGCGGTGCCCGCCGCCCCGGCGTCGGCGAGCTGCAGCGGGACGACGTCGGTGAGGGGCATCCCGGCGATCACCACCGCGGCGGCGTGGATCGAGGAGTTGCGCACGATCCCCTCCAGGCCGCGCGCGACGTCGACGATCTGCTTGGCCGTCGGGTCGCTGTCGACGGCGCCGCGCAGCGGCTCGCCGGGCTTCAGGCAGTCGTCGAAGCTCGGCGGGCGGCCCATGATCGGGTCCGGGATGAGCTTGGCCAGGCGGTCGCCCACGCCGTAGTCGTGGCCGAGGACGCGCGCGGCGTCGCGCGTGGCCGCGCGCGGGAACATCCGCCCGAAGGTCACGATCTGCGCCACGGACTCCCGCCCGTAGCGCGAGACGACGTACTGCAGCACGCGCTCGCGGCCACGCACCGAGAAGTCGATGTCGATGTCGGGCATCGACACGCGCTCGGGGTTGAGGAAGCGCTCGAACAGCAGGCCGTAGCGCAGCGGGTCCACGTCGGTGATGCGCAGCGCGTAGGCGACGATCGAGCCGGCGGCCGAGC
>JBKPLC010000009.1:0-3747 GCA_046731495.1 Actinomycetota bacterium
CCGGAGAGGTTGGCCGGCTTGCGGTCGAGATGACGCTCGATATCCAGCACCCTAGCCGCCTCTTCGACCTTTCGGGCGATCTCCTTGCGAGGCGCGCCCGCCAGCTTCAGGGCAAAGCCCATGTTCTGCCGCACGGTCATATGCGGATACAGCGCGTAGTTCTGGAACACCATCGCGATGTCCCGATCCCGCGGTGCGAGATCGTTCACGACGTCGTCGCCGATCCGGATGACGCCCTCGGTGATGTCCTCGAGCCCGGCGACCATTCCCAACGCCGTCGACTTCCCGGAGCCGGAAGGGCCGACCAGGACCATGAACTCTCCATCCGCAATCGCGAGGTTCATGTCGTTGACCGCCTCAGCGCCGTCGGCGTAGCGCTTGGTCACGTGTTCGAAAATTATGCTGGCCATTTTGGCCCCTTTCTGCGCGTAACTCGTCGCGCGCGTCGGCTGCGCCGGACGGCCGCAAGGCGCCGCCTGCGGCGGACGTGGTTTCTCATGCGTGTGCGGCTGAGGCGCGGCATCCTCAACCCGAGTGTGCGGCTGTGGGTCCCCGGTTCAACAGCGCGCCGTGATCGACGATTCGGCGCGGACGATCAGGCGTGACTGGTCGCGCATCGCCGTGGCCAAGACTGCAGCGCTATTGAGAGCGGTTGCGGTGACGCGTGCGTTCGCCACGAGGTACTGCACCGCCAGTCAGACGGATGGCGACACGTCGATGGCGCGGCGCCGGCGATGAGGGTGCCGCAGGGTCGGCGCCGGCGATGTTCTCGGGGACGGTGCTCGCTGCCTTCGCGCTCACACGGAACGCGGGACGCACCCAGCTCGAGGCGAAGGTCATGCGTCGCGCCAAGCTGAGGAAGGTCCTTGCCTTGCTTGAACGCCGCGGCTTCCTGGCGATGCTTGCCGCGCGGTTGGTGCCCGGGGTCTCCGCCACGGGCCTTCACTACGTCGGAGTCTCCTCGCGCGTTGTGGGTGAAGAGCGTGCCCGAAGAGCCGCGTTCGGCGCGGGTTTGCAGCGCCTCCTCGTCTGAGGCTGCGCCGCGGCGCTTGCGCAGGTTCTGACTGACGCGCCGCCGCCCTCGGCGCGAGGCTGCTGGTTGTCGAGAACAGCGGCCGTCAGAGGAGGGCGACGTGCGCGTCAGCACGGCATTGAACAGGTTGCTCCGCCTGCCCGGGGCGTCCGTCATCGACGTGGCGACTGCACGTCCGCGACTGCCGCGTCAAGCGCTGGCGCCACCTCGATCTCGGCGCCGGCCGCTGCATCATCGAGTGCGAGCTGCGGCTGCTGCGCTGCCCGGACTGCAGCGTGCGCATGGAGGCCCGTCCCCTGGGCCCGACCGGGCGCGCACCACACGCGCGACTTCGACGACGTGGTCGCCTGGCTGGCCCAGCAGGTGGCCAAGACGCCGATCTGCGGCCTGCTCAGGATCGGCTGGGACACCGTCGGCAGGCTCGTCGAGCGCGTCATGGCCGACCACCTCGACGAGCGGCGCCTCGACGGGCTGGTGGCAATCGGTGTCGACGAGATCAGCTATCGGCGCGGGCAGCGCTACCTGACCTCGGTCGCCGACCACGCCACGGGCGCAATCGTGTGGTGCGCGCCCGGGCGCAACAGTGCGACCTTGCAGCAGTTCTTCTCAGAGCTCGGCGACCGGCGACGCTCGATTCGGGCGGTCTCGATCGACATGAGCGGCGAGTATGAGCGCGCCCTCCGCGACGCAATCCCGCACGCGGAGATCTGCTTCGACCCGTGGCACGTCTGCCGGCTGGCCAGCCGCGCCGCCGACCAGGTCCGCCGCGACGAATGGAACGCCCACGAGGGCTCCCACACCGCGGCCGGCCGCTGGGTCAAGGGCACCCGGTAGTCGCTGCTCAAAGCGCCCGAACGCCAGACCGTCCGCCAGCTGGCCACCCGCGCCGAGGTCGCCCAAGCCAACAGCCGGCTCTACCGCGCCTTCTGCTGCGCGAAGAGCTGCGGCTGCTCTACCACCTCGACGATCCGGCGCTGGCGCCCGCCCACCTGGATGACTGGCTCGCGTGGGCGTCCAGATGACGGCTGCGGCCGTTCGTCGGCCTCGCCCGCACGCTGCGCGCTCACCGCGACGGCATCCTCGCCGCCGTTCGCCTCGGCCTGTCCAACGGCCGCCTCGAAGGCCTCAACAGCAAGATCCGGCTCATCAGCCACCGCAGCTTCGGCTTCCACTCCGCCGCCGCGCTGATAGCCCTCGTCTACTTCTGCTGCGCCGGCGTCATCATCGATCTCCCTCGATGACTTTCACCCACAACTCGACCGGAGCACCCTACGTCGCCGGCGTTGCTCCCGTCGGGGTGCCTGCGTTCGCCGCGGCGATGGTGCTCGACGCCCTGGTGCCGGCCCATACGCCGTCCTCGGCCAGGGCATCGGCTGGGGTCGCTCGCCACGATCCTGATCGCCGGAGCAACGATCGCGGTCGGTGCGCTGACGGCCGCGTTCCTGGTGCGACGCCTCCGAACTCCGTTGCCGCCACCTGAGCTTCGCCTCAACCTTCCCGGAAATCGACGGCGGCGGCCGCGCTGTTGCGCGACCGCCGCCGCAGCCCGGCGAGTTGCGTTACATCGCCGGGGCGGCATCCTGGATGATCAGACCGAACTTCGCGGGGTCGTTGTCGGAGTCGTCGCGAGGCACGAAGAAGTACTCCACGCCGGCCGGCTCAAGCGTGACCAGGAGCCGTGCTTCCTCGCCACGCACGGTCAGGCCATGCGGCACGTTCTTCGGGAGCGCCGCATAGGACCCGGCTTCCACTTCGATCGTCTCGTCACCGACGTACGCAGTGATCGCGCCCTCAAGGACATAGAGGGCCTCATCCTCGCGCGTGTGGGTATGGACCGGCGGTTCTTCGCCCGCGCGCACCCGCCATTCGACGACTGCCCAGTCGCCGCCTGACTGCTCACCGGCGAGCTTGAGCTCTGCGCTCGTGCCACCGCCGTGGGTCACGGTACGTCCAGCCCCGGGGCCGGAGAGGACAGGTTCACTTAGGGCCATCGTTTACTCCTGTGATTGGGAACGGATCTCCATGAAACGACCTCGTGCCGCGAGCATCAACAGCCGCTCACGATCGCGTCATTGCTTCCGTGAATCGGCCGGAGGCGCGCGCGGCCCCGATCACTTGGGGCCTTCGGACTCGACGACAACCCCGCGCTCCTAACGAACCGAGTCTCCGCGGTCGCTGGCATGCCGCCTTGGTCAACAGCGTGGCTGCTGTGGACGGCGAAGGCCCTCCTCGCGCGCCGGTACCGGCCCTCCACCGGCTCGCCGACCGGCCTACGCACGTCGGTCTCGTGCCGGTGTACGACGAGCCGGAGGGCGTGCGGCGGCTCGCTGTCGCCAGCGTCGTGGCGAACCGCCCGTCCGAGCTGATCGCCGTGGTCGACGGCGGCGACCTCGCCGTTGGGCGCGTGGCCGCGGGATACTGCGACCGCGTGCAGGCGGGGAAGCGCGCGGCGATCGCCGCGGCCTGCGCGCCAGCGACCCGGAGACGGACGTATCCCCGATGCCGCCACGATGAGCGCGACCGAGAGGGTCGACGCGATCGAGCCGAAGGCGGCGGGATAGGCCGTCCAGCCGACCGTGAGCACGAAGATCAACCACACGTGGTTGGCCTCCGAACAGGGCGACCATCACCCGGCTCCACCGGCGCGCGATCGTGCGGTACAGCGGGTCGCCGGTGCGCTGCCCCCACCACTCCATGAGCAGCACCATCACGGG
>JBKPLC010000010.1:0-25342 GCA_046731495.1 Actinomycetota bacterium
GGCCGGTGATCACGATCAGGGCGTTGCGAGGCAGCTCGAGGTCGACGTCCTTGAGGTTGTGCTCCCTCGCCCCGCGGATGACGATTCGCTCAGACGGAGCCATTCACATCGAGTGTACGCGGGCGAACAGTCGTTCCCCGGCCCTGCGCACAGGCCCGTGCCTACGGGACGAGGGCCGGCTCAGGCACGGGCGCCTCCGCCCGTCCGCGGAGCGCTCCGCGGGCGAACCAGGCGACGGCAGCCGCGAAAACCGTGCCGGCCAGGCCGACCGCGAGCCCCGCGTGCGGGCTCGAGGCGTTGACGGCCGCCCCCGCCAGTCCGGCCCCGGCCGAGGCCCCGCTGACGAATGCGGTCAGCACCCAGCCCGTCGCCTCCGTCGCCGTTCCTTTCGGGGCCGCCGAGTCGAGCAGCACGTAGAGGACCGAGACGGTCGGCGCCAGGGTGAAGCCGCTGAGCAGGGCCAGCGGGAAGGTTGCCTCCAGGGACGGCGTGACAACCAGCGGGGCGGTCGTGAGGGCGAGCGCGATGGAAAGCAGCCCGAGCCGGCGCGCCCCTGACGTCTGCCAGGTCCGGCTGCCATAGACCAGGCCGCCGATCAGGCTGCCCGCGGCCTGGGTCGCGAGCAGCGCGCCGCCGAGCTCGCGCAGCCCGTCGTCTGCGGCGACCGCGGTCATTCCAAGCTCCACGGCTCCCACCCCGGCTCCGATGCCGAGGGCCACGCCCATCAGCGTCAGCACGCCGCCGGACCGCAACGGTCCGATCAGGCCGAGGTCATGCGGCTCACCGCGCCACGACCTCGACGCCCGCGAGATGGCGAACAGCGTCGATCCGAGGATGCTGAGAGCGACGTTCATCAGCACGCCGGCGGCGGGCGAAGCGATGCCGATCACGAGGGCGGCGAGCAGTGGCCCGACGATGAAGGCGACCTCCACGGTGACCGCGTCCAGGGCGAAGGCGGACTGCCGCAGGAGGGGATCGGAAACCAGCTCCGACCAGAGCGTCCTGATCGAGGTGCCGAGCGGAGGCACCGCGAAGCCGGCAAACACCGAGAGCGCGCACATCGCACCCACGGAGGCACCGTCCTCGGCGAGCAGGACCAGGCCGATCAGCGCCACGGCGTTGACCACCGTCGCCGTGGCGATCACCCGCGTCTGCCCGATCCGGTCGACGATCCTGCCCTGCGTCGGGAGCCCGGCCGCGGCACCGATCGAGTAACAGGCGTTGACCAGACCGGCGTCCGCGAACGACCCGGTCGCCCCCTGCACGAGCAGGAGCACCGCGAGCGTCTCCGCTGCGAACGGCAGCCGCCCGATCGTCGCGCCCGCGAGGGGCATCCGAACCGCCGGGATCGCGAGGATCTGCTTGTAGGTCCGGGGAATCATCTCCACGGACGATTAGACCAAGCGCGGTCAATAAGCTCGTCGCGGTGAGCGCGCCACCCCCGGTCAGCGGCATCTCCGAGCTGGTTCTGGAGGTCTCGGACCTCGAGGCGGCGCGGCGCTTCTACCGCGACGTCCTCGGGTTCGAGGAGACGCTCTACGGCGAGGGCGCCGAGGGCCGCTACTGGTATCTGGTGGGCGAGACGGCGCGGCTCGGCCTCTGGACCGAGCAGGTCGGCCTCGCGGGCGGACGCGGCGGCGCCCACGTGCACTACGCCTTCAACGTCCCCGACGGCGAGATCGACGGCCTCAAGGGGCGCATCGAGTCCGCCGGCGCAGAGGTCGAGGGCCCCATCCAGCTGGGACCTGGAAGGGCGATCTACGTGACGGATCCGGACGGGAATGTGGTCGAGTTCTGGAGCCAGGACATGACCGAGTACACGTCCGGCGCACGTGCCGGCGGGAAGCCGGGCACCTTTCGGGACGGATGAACGAGGCGCCGAGAGGCTTCACCAGGAACCAGCTCCTGGTCGGCCTGGCCTTCGCCGCGGTATCACTGGGGGCGCTCTACATCGTCCTGCCCTCCATCGCCGGCCTCGGCGATACCTGGAGAAGGCTCGATCGCGGTGAGCCCGGCTGGCTCACGGCCGGGCTGATCCTCGAGATCGCCTCCTTCTTCTGCTACGTGGCGCTCTTCCGGGGCGTCATCGGCCATGAGGCGCGCATCGGGTGGGCGCAGAGCTACCGGATCACGCTCGCCAGCCTGGCGGCGACGAGGTTCCTGGCGGCGGGCGGCATCGGCGGCATCGCCCTGACGGCATGGGCGCTGCGTCGCGAAGGCCTCCGTGCCTCTCTGGTCGCGACCCGGATGGCGACGATGCTGGTGCTCCTCTACACCGTCTACATGAGCGCCGTGGTGCTCGCGGGCCTCGGGCTCCGCACCGGGGTCCTCTCAGGGCCCAGCCCCGTTGCGTTCACCCTGATCCCGGCCGCGGTCGCGGGCCTGATCATCGTCGCCGGGCTGCTGATCGGCTTCTTCGGCGGCGAGCTTCGGGAGGCGACCAGCCGTCTCAACCATCCGAGCCGGTCGCAGCGGTGGCGGGCGGCGATGGTGACCGTGCCCAACACGCTCGCCGAGGGCGTCCGCGGCGCGATCGCGACGCTTCGCGAGCGGCCCCTGAACGGAGTCTGGGCTGTGGGCTGGTGGGGCTTCGACATCGCCGTGCTCTGGGCCTGCCTGCACGCCTTCGGCAGCCCGCCGGCGGTGGGCGTGATCGTCGCCTCCTACTTCATCGGCATGACCGCCAACCTGCTGCCCCTCCCAGGCGGGATCGGCGGTGTCGAGGGCGGCATGATCGGCGCGCTGATCGCCTTCAACGTCCCCGGCGGCCTCGCGATCGTCTCGGTGCTCTCCTACCGGGCGTTCTCCTTCTGGCTCCCGACGATCCCCGGCGCGATCGCCTACATCAGCATCCTGCGTCGGGAGCCGTCGACCGCCGCAGCAGAGGCCGAGCCGGCCTAGCGAGTCGCGCGGCTGACTACTTCGCGGAGCAGCTCGGAGCGATCGCCCGGGCCGAAGCGCTCGATCAGCTCCGCCTCGATGGCCGCCGGGTCCTTGCCCTCGACGGCGAGCTTCATGGCGACCAGCCGCTCCGCCGCGTCGTCGCCGTTACCTGCCGGGGCCTCCGTGGCCGGGGTCTCCTCGGCCGGAGGAGAGACCGGTGTCTCCGGGGCCCCCGGCGACTCGGCCGGCTCTTCCTCGGGCTCGGGCTCCGGATCCGGATGCGGACCGGGCTCGGTCTCCTCCTCGGTCTCGGTCGGCTGCGGTTCTCTCTCGGCACGGGGCACGGCGGCCGACGCCGCCGCCGCCAGGGTGCCGCCCAGTTCGTCCAGGGCTCGCTTCGCGGCCTCGATCTGATCGCGAGCGTCCTTCTCGGCGCGCTCGCGCGCCTGCGCGGCGTCCGCCTCGGCCGTCTCACGGATCTTCGCCGCCTGGGTCTCGGCCTCGCTCACGATCTCAGCGGCGCGAGCCTCGGCCTCGGCGACGATCTCGCGGACCGTCTCGGAGGCCTTCGCGGCCAGTTCGTCGGCATGTCGTCCGGCGCTCATGGCAGAAAGCGTATTACCGCATATAGGATCGCCCGGCGCCACCGGCTTGCCTCGACCGTGGACTCCAGCCAGCTCCAAGTAATCCCGCTCGGCCTCATCATGGTGATGGGGCCTCAGATCCTGACCGCGATCTTTCTCGTCACGAGCGAGAAGCCGGTCAAGAACTCGATCGCTCTGATCATCGGCGTCGTCGCCGCGGCCTGGCTCTCGGTGCTGATCTGGTACGGGCTGGTCAAGGCCCTCGGCATCAATCCGCCGGACGATTCGGGCCCCACGACCGTCGACTACATCGTGGCCGGGCTGCTCGTCCTCGCCGCGATTCACGTCTGGCGCGGGCGCGGCACCGCCGAGGTCCCCAAGTGGATGAGCGCACTTCAGGAAGCGGAGCCGAGACGGGCGCTCACCCTCGGCTTCCTGCTCATCCTGCTGATGCCGACCGACATCATCGCGGTGATCTCCTGCGTGCAGTTCCTCCACGACCACCACGACAACGCGCTGGCCGCTTGGCCGCTCGTCGCCATCACCACGCTCTTCATGGCGCTCCCCTTCCTCGCTTACGAGCTCCTGGGCCGGCGCGCGCGCGAGGCGATGCCCGGAGTCCGGGAGTGGCTCACGACCCACGGCTGGCTGGTCAACCTGATCGTGATCGTCTACTTCATCTTCCAGCTACTTAAGTGATTGTTTTCGGCTTGACCAAGCGGCACGCGGTGCAGCACCGGGAAGCCCTTGCCGTCAAGCCCGGCCAGCACGTCCTCCTGCAGCACCGGCTCTAGCGCGAACTCCTCGGCGCCCTCGGGGCCTACCAGCACCGCCTCGCCGCTCCGGGCTACGGCCAGCAGCGCGTCGGCGGGCGGGTGCAGGACGAAGCCCTTAAACAACGCGCCCAGGGCGGCCCTGGCGGCATCCACGCCCTTGGCGGGCGCTCCCCGCACGGTGGCCGACTGGGACTACTGCTTTGCATGGAAAGCGCAACTCCACCACGTTGATCAGCGCACGCGAGCTCGAGCTTGTGCGCACCGGGCTGCGGCGCGGGCTGCTGACCGCTCAGCTCGGGCCAAGCTGGCCATCAGGGCCGCAACTCACGCAGATGGGCCGGGTTTGCGCTGTGACGAGCCTGTGGGAAGGCTCATGCCATCTAATTTCCGAGATGGGGAGGAAAAATGATTAGAAGGACCAAGCAGCACCTTTCGCCTGGTCTCGTCCTCAGCCTGATCGCGCTGGTTGTCGCCGTGGGCGGCACCTCTTTCGCAGTCGCGCAAAACGCGGGGGACAACACGCTGAGGACCCGGCTCGGCGGGGCCACCACAACTGTGATCCAGAACGTGGCCTTGCTCCCGCAGAGCCAGAA
Organism: Actinomycetota bacterium; assembly: GCA_046731495.1. Taxonomy (GTDB): domain Bacteria; phylum Actinomycetota; class Thermoleophilia; order Solirubrobacterales; family 70-9; genus DASUPK01. The sequence continues at coordinate 4,837 of JBKPLC010000010.1, forward strand.
CAACGGGGTCTCGGACTTCACCGTCACGTGCCCGTCTAACCCGAAGCTGGGCGCTGGCGTGGCGCTCGGCGGCGGAGTGATCGACCCGCGGCCGCCTGCCGACGACAGGAATTTCGCGCCGCTCGCGGAGCAGACCGACGGCCCGTCGGGCAAGTCGGCCTGGCTGTTCCAGTTCGACAACGACACGGCCACGGCGCTGCCGGTTCAGCTGCGCGTGCAGTGCACCTTCAGCAAGCTGAACACCAAGCGCGGGTAGTGCACCAAGCGGCGAGCCAGTGTCCGAGGGACACGGGCGAAGCGAGCGGCCCCCTCTCCGCAGGGGGCCGCCGGCCGTTGCGGCGCAAAGGTTGAGTTCCGACGCTGGTGCCTTGTCACCATGCGGAAGGGCAGGGACCTTCGCCACGAGTGGTTCACGGACCGCGCCGAGGCCTTCGCAGCCGCCGGGCTGTCGGAGTAGGGCCAGCATCAGTTCTGGCTCGCCCTGTCGTTCCCGTTAGCGATCACCTGCCGATGCGCCGCATGCTCACCGCCGTGGCTCCGCACCCACCGGGATCGGCCCGAACAATTCACATACCGGCCAGCTCGTGAAATAGCCGCGAACCCGGCTCGCGCCGGGCCCGCGACCACTTCTTCGTGTCTCCGCTTACGCCCGCGCCGGTTCCGGCAGCGGCGCCCGGCCCGAGTCCTCATGTGGCTCATGCGCCGGAGCGGCGATACGCCGCCGCGGCAGCCACTCGAGCCAGCTCGGCAGGTACCAGTTGCGCTCTCCCAGCAGCTTCATCGTTGCCGGAAGCAGCACGCCCCGGATCACGGTGGCGTCGATCAGGATCGCGGCCGCCAGCCCGACTCCCATCTGCTTGAAGTCGATGAAGCTGAGGGTGGCGAAGATCGAGAACACCGCAACCATCACGATCGCCGCGCTCGTCACCGTGCCGGCGGTCGTCCCGATGCCGCGCTCGATCGCCTTCTCGGTCGGCATGCCCCGGTCCACGAGCTCCTTGATGCGGCTGAGGATGAACACGTGGTAGTCCATCGACAGTCCGAACAGGACCACGAAGAGGAACAGGGGCAACCAGCTGGTCACGCCATTGCTTTCCACGCCGAGCAGGCCTTGGCCGACGCCGTCCTGGAAGACCAGGACCAGCAGGCCATAGGCCGCCCCCACGGAGAGCATGTTCAGCGCGATCGACGTGATCGGGACGACGATCGACCTGAACGTCGCCAGCAGGAGCAGGAACGACAGGGTCAGTACGAACCCGAACACGAGCGGGAGGTGCGTCCGCAGCGAGTCTTGCCAGTCCACCGAGGAGGCTGTGTCACCGGAGACATCAACCTGCGCGCCCGTGCCGTTGAAGGCGGCCGGGATCAGGTCGCTGCGGAGGGACGAGAGGGCGCTCTTCGAGCGCTCGTTTTCGCCGTCTCCCACCAGGGGCAGCGACACCTCGGCCACCGTCCGCTGGTCGTTGACCCGGACGTCGGGCTCACCGACGGCAACGCCCTGCGACCGCGCCTTCGAGACGACCTCGTCGACCGCGGCGGTCACCTGCGGCGAGCGGACGTCGTCGGCCTGAATCACCAGGTTGGCGGTTGGATGCTCGGACGGATACAGATCCTGGATCCGGTTGTAGGTCTGGATCGTGGAGAGGTCCTGAGGCAGATCGTTCACCCCGGTGGACTTCACGTTCATCCCGAACGCCGGCATCGCCAGCGCGACCAGTGCGCCGCCCGCGACGACGATCGCCACGGCGGGACGGCGCATGACGGCCCTGACGATCGCCGTCCAGACGCGCGACTCGCTGCGCTCCCGCCTCCGGCGGGAGAGGAGCGGGATCCGGCCCTTCTCCATCCGGTCCCCGAGCCAAGCCATCATCGCCGGCAGGAAGGTGAGCGATCCGAGCATCGCGACCGCCACCACGAGCAGCGTCCCGACACCGAACGAGACGAACACGCTGCTTCCGCTCAGGAACATGCCGGCCATTGCCGCGATCACGGTCAGGCCGGAGACCAGGACTGCCCTTCCGGAGGTTGCCGCGGCGACGTCGATCGCCTCCAGCGGCGTTCGCCCTCGGGCGCGCTCCTCTCTCTCCCTGCGGAGATAGAACAGCGAGTAGTCCACCCCCACCGCCATCCCGATCAGCAGGATCACCGAGCTGATCGCATCGTCGACGGGGAAGATCTGGCTCGGGATCGAGACCAGCCCGATGGTGGCCATCACGGCCGAGATGGCCAGGATCACGGGGATCCCGGCGGCGACCAGCGCGCCGAACGCGACCACCAGGATCAGCAGCGTGATCGGCAGCGAAAGCGTCTCGGCCTGGGCGAAGTCGCTGTCGATCGAGTCACTGAGCTGCTTCTCCGCCGTTGCGTCGCCGGCCACCCCGATCTCGAACCCGGGGTTGGCTCGCTTCGCGGAGTCCACCGCCGTGAAGATCGCGTCTGCCCGGTCCTCGGCGTCGTCCTCAGTGCCTTTGACCCGGGCGTTGACCAGGACGGCGCGGCCGCTCGCTGCAGGCTGCGGCGGGTCGATGCTCGAGAACTGCCCGCTCGAGGCGAGCTCGTGCCGGACATCGGCCACCGCGGATTTGAATTCGTCCGGCGTCGCCGTCTTGCTCTGAATCAGGACGCTCTCGTCGGCCCGATCCTTGAGGCCGTTGTTCTCCAGCGCCAGCTCGGCGGTCCGGGTCTGTCCGGCCTCGGACTCCGCGTCGGTCAGCGACCGCTGCCCGACCGCGCCGCCGCCGACGATGGCGATCACGACGAAGGCCAGCCAGAGCCCGATCGCCTTCCGGCGATGCGTGGCGCTCCAGTGGCCGGCCCTCGCTGCAATTCCCTTGATACGCGGCTTCCTGCTCTGCATTTCGTCCTCCTCTTGATCAATTTCCGAGTCGGACGCAGGGTCTCGCCGCGGGAGTCCCGTTCCAATGTGGTCTCCAGGCGTATCCGGGGTGCGGCTGGCCGCCGCGGAGGTGCGGTTACCCGTATGGGAAAGGCACGGCGGAAGCGCGACAATCGGCCGCGTGAGCAGGCGAATCCTGATCGTGGACGACCATGCCGGCTTCCGCGCGAGCGCCCGCCGCATGCTCGAAGCGGGCGGGTTCGAGGTCGCGGGAGAGGCCCATGACGCCGCCTCCGCTCGAGAAGCGGTGAGCGAGCTGACGCCGGACGCGGTCCTGCTCGACGTTCAGCTTCCCGACGGCGACGGCATCGCGCTCGCCACCGAACTGGCCGCGAACGGAGACGCGCCCGACATCGTCCTCTGCTCGAGCCGGGACGCCGACGAGCTCGGCCCGGGAGTGACTGAGTCCGGCGCCCGCGGTTTTTTGACCAAGGACGAGCTCAGTCCGGCCCGGATCCGGAGGCTGCTCTCGTGAGCGGGCTGACGCCGCTTGGCCGCGCGCTGATCGGCCTGGCCGTGGTCGGGTTCCTGCTCGGGGTGATCAGCTTCGTGCTGATCGCGACCGGTGACGCGGCGCAGGTGCCGCTGCTCGAGGCTGCGCTCACGCTCCTCGTCGGCTGGTCCTTCATCGCCACGGGCCTCTATGCCTGGGATCGAAGGCCGAGCAACGTCGTGGGCCCGCTGATGGCGTGCGTCGGGTTCACCTGGTTCCTGGCCGAGCTCAAGGTCTCAAACGTCCCGGCGCCGGCCACCATTGGCTTCGCCTGCAACAGCCTGCCGATCGCCTTCCTGATCCATCTGCTGATCGTCTTCCCGGGCGGGAGGACGCGCGGGCGCGCCGATCGTTTCTTCATCGCGTACGCGTACCTGGCCGGCGCGCTGGTCGCCGCGATCCCGGTCTTCTTCTACAACCCGCCGAGCGATCCGGACTGCACCGGATGCGTGTCGTCGAATCCGCTGCTGATCAGCGACAACCTCGACCTCGTCCACGCGATCTTCGACACGCTCAGCGCGGTCAGCATCCCGGTGGTGGCGGCGCTGATCGTCCACTTCGTGCGCCGGGCCCGCGCCGCCGATCCCGCGGAGCGTCGCAGCCAGGGCCCGGTCTGGTGGGCGGGCGGCGCCACGATGTTCCTCTTCGGCACAGCATTGCTGGCCAACCTCGGGCCGGAGGAGGGCACATACGACGACGTCGTCTGGTATCTGGCCAACTTCGTCCTGGCCACGGTGCCCTACGCCTTCCTGCTGGGGCTCTTGCGCACCAGGCTCTCCGAGGCCGATGTGGTCGCCGAGGAGAACATCCGCCTCGATGCAGAGCTGCAGGCCAGGCTCGACGAGCTGCGCGAGTCCCGCGCCCGGATCGTCCAGGCCGGCGACGCTGCGCGCCGCAGGCTGGAGCGCGACCTGCACGACGGGGCGCAGCAGCGGCTGGTGGGACTGGCACTCGATCTTCGGCTCGCCCGGGAGAAGCTCGCGGAGGATCCCGCGGCCGCGGCCGCGATGCTCGACGAGGCCCAGGCAGAGCTGGCGCGAGCGACGGAGGAGCTGCGGGAGCTTGCGCGCGGCATCCACCCGGCCGTGCTCAGCGACCGCGGGCTTGACGCGGCGGTCCAGGTGCTCGCCCAGCGAACGCCGCTCCCCGTGCGGATCGACTCCTCGCTCGTGGGACGGCTGCCCGGGACCGTGGAGGCGGCCGCGTACTTCGTGATCGCCGAGGCGCTCACCAACGTGGTCAAGCACTCCGGCGCCGACCAGGCGGAGGTTGGGATCAGGCGCGACAACGGCCGGTTGCTGGTCGAGGTTCGCGACGACGGCGACGGCGGCGCCGACGTCTCCGGCTCCGGACTGCGCGGTCTCGCGGACCGGGTCGCCGCTCTGGACGGCAGGCTCGAGGTCGAGGGACGGGCGGCGGGCGGGACGGTCGTGCGAGCGGACATCCCGCTCGAGTCGGCTCGGAAGGGTGTCGTGCGATGAGGGTGATCGTCGCGGAGGATTCGGTCCTGCTGCGAGAGGGCGTGGTGCGCCTGCTGCAGGAGGCCGGCCACGAGGTGGTGGCTCAGGCCGGCGACTCGGAGGAGCTGATGAGGAAGGTCAGGGCCCACAAGCCCGACCTGGCCGTGGTCGACGTGCGGATGCCGCCGACCCAGACCGATGAGGGGCTGCGGGCGGCCAAGGAGATCCGCTCCGAGCTGCCGGAGTGCGGCGTGCTGGTGCTCTCCGGGTACGTCGAGCCGACCTACGCGCAGGAGCTGCTCGCCGACAATGCCGCGGGCCTGGGCTACCTACTCAAGGACCGTGTTTCGGACGTCGAGGACTTCGCCGACGCGGTGGAGCGGGTCGGCGAGGGCGGCTCCGCGCTTGACCCGGAGGTCGTCTCGCAGCTGATGGGTCGCTCCCGTGAGGACGACCCGCTGGAGGAGCTCACCCCCCGCGAGCGCGAAGTGCTGGGGCTGATGGCTGAGGGGCGGTCGAACGCCGCAATCGCCGAGGAGCTCGTGGTGACCGAGCGAGCGGTCGAGAAGCACGTGACGAGCATCTTCAGCAAGCTCGGGCTGACCGCCAGCGCCGAGGACCACCGGCGCGTGCTCGCCGTGCTCCGCTTCCTGGAGAGCTGACTACTCCGGCAGGACCAGCACGTCTGCGATGCCGAAGCCGTCGGCGTCGTGCGAGGGCAGGGTCGGCTTCCAGTAGCGATCGACGGATCGGAACGATTCGGGGTCGGCGTCGATGATTCCGATCAGCACCTCCCCCACAATCCGACCCCCGACGGGCCCGAGGCGGTCGCCGTCGTGGATCGCGTCGGCCTCCTTCAGCACGTAGATCCAGAGCGGCGTCTCGGCGGTCCAGCCGCTCTCGGCGAGGCCGACCTGCTCCGGACTGAGCGGATCGACGCCGAGCGCGCCGGCCACCGCCTCCCCGGAGGGCAGCCCGATCGCCTGCCCGCGCTGCAGGTCGCGGTTGGCCAGTGAGGCGTACGCATCGCTCGCGTCCACGCCGCTGACCGCCTGCGGCAGCGCGATCAGCGACTCCGGGAGGCGCCCGTCGATGCGCTTGGCACGCTGGGCGGCGGGCGAACCGGGCACGTCGAAGATCAGCGGCCAGTCGACGCGCCGCTCGGGCGGGACCTCGCAGAACCCGAGCAGGTCGGGGAAGACCGGGCATGGCCCGAGGTTCTCGTTGACCTGATAGCGCTGGCGGATCTGGCTGTGCCCGTAGCGGTAGGCGGCGTCGGCGAACTCGAAGGGGATGTACGGATCGTCGCCGGGGCGATAGAGGTCGGCGCCGAAATCGAGCAACCGGTCGGTCAGCTCCGCCCCGATCAGGGTCGGCAGGAACTCGCGCAGGATCACCCACTGGTAATGCCAGGTGGCGGAACGCCTCGCCTCCTCGAAGAGCTCTGCCTTGGGGACGCCGTCCTCGCGGAGCCGGTCGACGAGGCGGTTGTGGAGCTTGATGAACCCGACGTGCATCTGGTTCATGAACAGGTGGACGTCGTTGCGCGGATCGCCCACCAGCGCGATGCCCTGCTGGTTGCGCGGCACGTCGTGCCTACCCGGGCCGAGCAGCAGCTTCACCGGGTCCGAGCTGTCGTAGAGGTAAGGCGAGCCGACCGGCCCGGCCCCGTAGACGACCTCGAGGTTCGCGCGGGGGGTGCGGAAGTTCCGGATCTGGTCGGGATCGGCGCGGTGGCCGAGCGGGGAGCGGTCGGCGGTGATGTCGTGCGCGACGAATTGTCCGAAGAAGGGCCAGCCTGCCTCCACCGATGCGTCGGGAGCCTCGGTGTCTGGGCCGAGGTCCGCCGGGCCTCCCGCCCGCCCCAGTTCATGGAGAGCGCGGTCGTCGGCCTCGAGCGGAGGCAGGTCCGCGAACAGGCGACGGTAGCGGCCGCCCTCGACCGGTGCGTCGACCCGCTCCGGCGCCAGGCAGTGGTCCCGGGCGATCGCCTCGGCGCTCACGAGTAACTCGGAGCCGGCGGGATCTTCTTGCCCGCGGCGACCGCCTCGACCACCTTCTCCGCGTCGGGCAGCCGGTACTCCTCGCCGTAGACGGCGCCGTCGCGGCGCGGCGCCTCCATCACGGCGGCGTCCGCGTTCGTGCCGACGTCGACCGGCACGTAGCCGGCATCGGCGATCAGGCCCATGACGACCTGCTTGGCGACCGCGTCGTCGCCGCAGACCCACTGAACGACTCGCTCGGGCTCGGGACGGAACGCGGCTTCCGCCTGGAAAGTCGAGGTGAGCGTGTTGAAGCTCTTCGTGTACAGGGCATCGTCGAGCTTGGCCGCGTGAAAGCTCGCGGCGGTCTGTCCCTCCGCGGGCATTTCGGTGCTGCCGTATTGATTGGTCGTGTCGATCACGATCTTGCCCTTCAGGTCACCGGCCGACGCGACGGCGTCGTCGAAGCCGTCCCAAGGCACGGCGAACACGACCACCTCGCCGAAGTCCGCCGCCTCGGCCGGCGTTCCCACGCTCGCGGCGTCACCGATCTCGGCGGCGAGCGGCTCCAGCTTCGAGGGATCCCGACCGCTCAGCTTGACCTCGTGTCCGCCCTTGGCGAACTGCCTCGCGCAGTTGCCGCCGATCTTTCCGGCGCCGACTATTCCGATCCGCATCCCGAGCCCCCTTCGACCGAATTACAGGCTCGTCAGATCGTAGGAAACCGCCTACTTCGGCCTCGGGAGCGTGCAGGCCATGTGACGATTCACGCCATGAATCGCCGGCGCTGGATGGCGCTCTGTTTCGCTCTCGGATCGACCTGTTTCTTGGTCGGGCCCTTCCCGGGCTACGTGCAACTCGTCGGCGAGACCGCGGACGGCGTGACCTTCTTCGCCGGCTCGATCCTGTTCACAGCTGGCGGGGCAGTGCAGAGCTGGCTCGCGTGGCGGGAGCGCAAGTCCGCCAAAGGCGGCGGTGCGGCCTGGTGGTCCGCCATCGTCCAGTCCGCCGGCACACTCTTCTTCAACCTGACGACCTACCAGGCCATGCATACGGCCATCACGAGCTCGGAGTACAACGCGCTCGTCTGGCGGCCCGACTGGCGCGGGTCGATCTGCTTCCTCGTGTCCGGAGTGATCGCGTACCGGGCCTCCCGCCGCCGCGGGCGGTATGGGTTGCTGCCGATGCGCGACGGCGCCGGATGGTGGCAGCCGGCGGTGAACCTCCTCGGATGCATCTTCTTCGGAATTTCGGCCGTCGCCGGATACATCGTCCCGTCGACCGGGTCGATGCTGGATCTGGCCGCGGCCAACTGGAACACGGCGCTGGGCGCCGCCTGCTTCCTTGCCTGCGCGCTGGACACGTTGCGCACCGGTGTGGCAGCGAAGATGCCGATCCGGCGACGGCTGCACGAACTGGAAGCGGACCTGGAGCGCGCGGAAACCGCAGTCAGGCGCGGATAGCGTCCAGATCGGCGCGAAGCTCCTTGAGCTCATCGCGGATCCGCGCCGCTTCCTCGAAGCGGAGGTCGTCGGCGGCCGCGAGCATCTCCTCCTCGAGCTGGATGACCAGCTTCTCGAGCTCCTCCGGGCTCTTGGCCGCGGTCTCCTCGCGGCGCCTGCGCCTGCGCCGCGGCGCCTGGGACTCCATCGCCAGGAACTCGGCCATGTCGGAGATCCCCTTCTTGACCGTGGCGGCGGTGATGCCGTGTTCCTCGTTGTAGGCGACCTGGATCGCGCGGCGGCGATCGGTCTCCTCGATCGCCTTGCGCATGGCGTCCGTCTCCTTGTCGGCGTACATCAGCACCCTGCCATCGACATTCCGGGCGGCTCGGCCGATCGTCTGGATCAGGCTGGTCTCGCCGCGGAGGAAGCCCTCCTTGTCGGCGTCGAGGATCGCGACCAGCGAGACCTCGGGCAGGTCGAGCCCCTCCCGAAGCAGGTTCACGCCGACGAGCACGTCGTACTCGCCAAGCCGCAGCTCGCGGATGATCTGGATCCGCTCGAGCGTGTCGATCTCGGAGTGCAGGTAGCGGACCCGGAAGCCGTGCTCGAGCAGGTACTCGGTCAGGTCCTCGGCCATCTTCTTGGTCAGCGTCGTGACCAGGACGCGCTCGTCCTTCTCCGCTCGGACCCGGACCTCGTTCATCAGGTCGTCGATCTGGTTCTTCGTCTCCCGGACTTCGACCTCCGGATCGACAATGCCGGTCGGGCGGACGATCTGCTCGACGATCCGTGATGACTCGGCGCGCTCCCATGGGCCGGGCGTCGCGGAGACGAGGACGAGTTGGTTGATCCGGTCGAGGAACTCGTCGAACTTGAGCGGCCGGTTGTCCACGGCGCTCGGGAGCCGGAAGCCGAAATCGACCAAGGTCGACTTCCGCGAATAGTCGCCCTCGTACATGCCGCCGAGCTGCGGGATGGTCTGGTGCGACTCGTCGATGAAGACGACGAAGTCGTCCGGGAAGTAGTCGATCAGCGTGTAGGGCGGGCTCCCCGGCGGGCGGCCGTCGAGGATCCGCGAGTAGTTCTCGATTCCCGGGCAGAAGCCGAGCTCGCGAAGCATCTCCATGTCGTAGCGGGTGCGCTGCTGGAGCCGATGCGCCTCGAGCTGTTTCCCGTGCTCCTCGAAGTAGGCAACCTGGTTGCGGAGCTCGCGCTCGATCTCGTCGACCGCCCGCTCCATCGTCTCCTCCTTGACGACGTAGTGACTCGCCGGCCAGACCGAGACGTGATCGATCAGGTCGAGGATCTCGCCCGTGAGCGGGTCGAAGTGCTGGATGCCCTCGATCTCGTCGCCGAACAGCTGGATCCGGTAGGCGGACTCGGCATACGCCGGGTAGATCTCGAGCACCTCGCCTCGTGCGCGGAAGGCGCCGCGCGAGAGGTTCTGGTCGTTGCGCCGGTACTGCATCCCGACCAGCTTGCGGAAGACCTCCTGGCGGTCGATCCAGTCCCCCACCTTGAAGAGCTGCATCTGCTCGCGATACAGCTGCGGCGAGCCGATCCCGTAGATGCAGGAGACCGAGGCGACGATGATCACGTCGCGGCGGGCGAAGAGCGAGGCAGTTGCGGCGTGCCGGAGGCGGTCGATCTCATCGTTGATCGACGAGTCCTTCTCGATGTAGAGGTCCTGCGCCGGGACGTAGGCCTCGGGCTGGTAGTAGTCGTAGTAGCTGACGAAGTACTCGACCGCGTTGTCGGGGAAGAACTCCCGGAACTCGTTGCAGAGCTGCGCGGCGAGGGTCTTGTTGTGGGCGATCACCAGCGTCGGCCGCTGGATCTGCTCGATCACCCCGGCCATCGTGAAGGTCTTGCCCGTGCCGGTCGCTCCGAGCAGAGTCTGGAAGCGCTCGTTCGACTCGATGCCGTCGGTGAGGCCCTCGATCGCCTTCGGCTGGTCGGCCGTCGGGCTGTACGCGGGATTCAGCTTGAACTTCGCCACGACAAAGGAGGCTAGCTGGGGCGGCCCACGTACCCGCTGATTTTCAGATCGGCGTGGCGGGTACGACGCCGACATGCCGTCGCTGATCCTGGGCCCGTTGCTCCGCTACGTCGACGAAACCGAGGCGACCGTCTGGGTCGAGACGGACGAGCCCTGCGAGGTGGAGGTCCTCGGGCGTCGCGACCGGACGTTTCGCGTCGAGGGCCACTACTACGCACTGATCTGCATCGACAGCCTCGAACCGGGCTCGTCTCACGAGTACGAGGTGAAGCTCGACGGCGAACGGGCCTGGCCGCCTCCCGATAGCGGCTTCCCGCCGAGCGTGCTCCGGACGATCGATCCCGATGGACCCATCCGGATCGTCTTCGGCTCCTGCCGGGTCGCCGTTCCGCACCGGCCGCCCTACACGCTGACCAAGGATCAGGATCCCGAACACGGACGCGAGATCGACGCACTCTACGCGCTCGCCTTGCGGATGCGCGAGCTGCCGGCCACGGAGTGGCCGAACCTCCTTCTGATGCTCGGCGACCAGGTCTACGCCGACGAGGATGCACCGGAGACACGCGCCTTCATCCGCGAGCGGCGCGGGACCGAGGGGGAGCCCGGCGAGGAGGTCGCCGACTTCGCGGAGTACACGCAGCTTTACCGCGAGAGCTGGGGCGACGAGACGATCCGCTGGCTGCTCTCGACGGTGCCGAGCGCAATGATCTTCGACGACCACGACGTGCACGACGACTGGAACACCTCGATCGCCTGGGTCGAGGAGATGCGACACAAGTCGTGGTGGGAGCGGCGCATCTCCTCGGCCCTCGCCAGCTACTGGGTGTATCAGCACCTCGGAAATCTCTCGCCGGAGGACCTCGGGAGGCGTGGGCTCCTGGAGCACGTCAAGTCCGAGCCGGATGCCGGACCCGCGCTGCACGAGTGGGCCCGACAGGTCGACTGGGGAAGCGAAGGTCGTCGCTGGAGCTACTCCCGCGATCTCGGCGGGGTTCGGCTCGTGATCCTCGATTCGCGCGAGGGCCGCGTCCTCGACGCGAAGCCGCGCCGCATGTTCGACGACGAAGAGTGGGATTGGCTCGAGCAGGTCATAACCGGCGACGTGCGCCACCTGATCGTGGCCGACACCCTCCCGATCTTCCTCCCCCACGCGGTTCACATGCTCGAGTCCTGGAACGACGCGGTTGCCGCCGGCGCGTGGTCCCGGTTGATGCGCAGGCCCGCGGAACGCATCCGCAGGTCGCTCGACCTCGAGCACTGGGGGGCCTTCCCCCACTCATTCGACCGGATGGTCGAGCTGATCGAGGCGGTGGCCTCGGGCCGAAGGGGCGCCGCGCCGCGGTCGATCGTCACCCTCGGCGGCGACGTCCACCACGCCTACCTCGCCCGGGTCTCGTTTCCCGACGATGCCGACGTCGAGAGCTCGGTTTGGCAGGGCGTCTGCTCGCCTTTCCGAAACGCGCTCAGCCGGCGTGAGGAGAAGATTGCGAGAGCGGGCGACTCGAACTGGGCCCAGCGGATCACCCGCGGCCTTGCCCGCGCGGCCGGTGTCTCGCCCCCGCGGGTGCACTGGCGGTTAGAGCAGGAGCCGACGTTCGACAACCAGTTCGGAACGCTCGAGATCGACGGCGACCGCGTCGAGATGAAGATCGAGAGGACGATCCCGGGCGACTGGCGGACGCCGGAAATCGAGACCTCGCTCGAGCGCCGGCTCGCCTAGTCGCGCGCTGCCGCGATCCCCTCGGCCGTCGCGCCAAGCGCCTTCACCAGCATCTCCACCAGATCGTCGCGATCCGGCTCGCCCTCCTCCAGCCAAGTGAGCATCGCCGCCTCGACGTAGGAGGTCCACGCCCGCAGGCCGACGCGGACCGCCGGCTGGGCCGGATCGAGTCCCATCGCTTCGGCGAGTCGCGTGACCCGCCACCAGCGGGCGCGCTCCAGCGCCTCCCGGACCTCGGTGAATCCCGTCGCGCGGGTCATCAGCGAGCGGTAACCGGCAGGATGCTCGCTGATCGCATCGGCGAAGTTCCGGAGCCCCTGCCGCAGCCGCTCGACCGGCGGCAGGTCGGGATCGGGCTCGACGCGCGACCGGAAGCCCTCGATCAGCGGCTCGAGACAGGCGACGTAGAGACCCTTCTTGCTGCCGAAGTACTGGAAGATCAGCCCGTGGGAAACACCGGCGGCTTCGGCCACCTCGTCGACGGAGACCTCGTCGTAATCGCGATCGCCGAAGACCTCGAGGGCGGCGGCGATCAGCTGCAGCCGGCGCTCGCCTGCCCGCTCCGTTGTCAGAGGTCGCGTGGCGATGGAGCCAGAGTAGACCGGGTTGACTCCGGGTCAACACCCACTAATGGGTGTCTGACTTTTCGCACCCACTGCTAAGGTCCTGTGGGTTCGTTGACTCCGAGTCAGGAGCGGGGTCGCAGCAAGGAGGAAGAGTGGGAACTACGCGCACGGACGCGCGCGTGCCATCTAATCGGGTCAAGCTCGCCCTGTTCGGGGCGCTTCTCGGCGCTCTGCTCGCCGCGACGCTGCTGATCCCCTCGCCGGGCTCCGCCGCCAATCAGGTTGCCGGCTGCGACGGCGGCACACCGATCGGCGGGACGCAGACCAAGTACGTCTGCAACATCCCGACTGGCACGATCGGCGGCTACGAAGTCCGCCAGTGGTACGACTTCGCGCCCACGCCGGCCGAGAACGGCTTCATCACCCATATGGAGACCGACATCGTGGACGAGGACGGCGCGCAGGTGCCGATCTCCCGCCTGATGCTGCACCACATCGTCTTCGTCAATGTGAACCACCAGGACAGCACCTGCGCCGGCCAGGGCTACCTCGGCTTCGACGGCCGCAAGGACTTCGGCAGCACCTTCGCCCCGCAGCGCTTCTACGCAGCCGGCGAGGAGCGGGCGAAGATGTCATTGCCGGACGGCTACGGCTACCCCACCAAGTCCACGGATACCTGGGGCGTCGTGGCGATGGTGATGAACCATCGCTCGAGCCTCGACCATGCCCTGATCCACTACGAGGTGACGGTCGACTCCAACCCGGGTCTCACTCCCGTGAAGCCCTACTGGTTCGATGTCCGCGACTGCCGCGCCGACCCGATCTACAACATCCCGAGCGTCGCCAAGAAGGCGAAGAGGGCGAATAAGGAGAAGAAGGGCCGCAAGGCAACCGTCGCCAAGAAGCACAAGAAGAAGAAGCGGAAGAAGCCAAAGACGCGGCCGACGATCAACGAGACCCGCGACTACACGTTCCCCGAGAGCGGTCGCCTGATCGCGGGCGCCGGGCACGTGCACGGCGGGGCCGTCGGCCTGAAGCTGACCGAGCCGAACTGCGGCAATCGCGAAGTGGCTCGCTCCGATCCGACCTGGGGCCTCCCCGATCACCCCTTCTACAACGTCCGGCCGATCCTGCACGAGCCGGGTCCGATCAACATGAGCGCCTTCGGCGACACCACCGGCCTGCCCATCCACGCCGGGGAGACGATCCGCCTCAATTCGATCTACGACAACTCGCTTCCACACGTGCGCGTGATGGGGATCATGGTCGTCTACTTCGCGGCGGACTCCTCGGTGACGCAGAACTGCGGTCCGATCCCCAACTGGACGGTCCTGAAGACGAATCAGCCCGGCCGTCCGGGCCCGGTGCCGTTCACGATCCCGCTTACCGGGCTCGACGCGAACGGGCAGGCGACCACCATCAACGCGCCGCCCGGTGCGATCCGGAACGCCGGCCGGAACAGCGTGATCCCGGTCGGCGATCGCTTCTTCGGTCAGCCCAACCTCCGGGTCAAGCAGGGCTCCTGGATCACCTGGCAGTTCAACGGGCAGGAGCTCCACAACGTCACGCTGGCGAACGGCCCGCTCGGGATCGGCACCGACAACCTCGACGGGGGCCGCACCTTCACGGAGAAGTTCAACCGGCCGGGGACCTATCGCTTCTTCTGCGCGCTGCACCCGGTGCAGATGCAGGAGCGCGTGATCGTTACGCCCAAGAAGAAGAAGCACAAGAAGAAGCGCTAGCTCTCACGAGGGTTCTAGATTTCTCTCAGCGAGCTCTCAGGCGGCGCCCATAGCCTGAACGCTCGGTAAGACAGGGGGCGCGAGAGAGGGAGAGCGATGCCTTGGCTGACGACGCTTGCGCTGCTGATCGCGATGACGGCCGGAGCCGCGGACGCCGCGGCCCACGAGCCGGATCTGACCTCGCTGCCGCTGGGCGACGGAAGGACGACCACGGCGAGCCCTCAACCCGGCTACCTGTTCGAGTGCAGGCAGCTCTCCGGCGGGGGCGGCGCCCAGACGAACGGCCCGTGGATCCACGGCTCGACCTACGACCTGACCGCCAAGTACACCGTCGACGGATCGGTGCGCTGGCCGAATGCGACCTTCTCAAGGAAGCTGACCCGCTCCTGGCTCCGGCTGAGCGGCAACGGTCTCCCCTCTCACCCGACAGGCGTCTTCCCGATCCAGCCGAGCGACGACGCCTACCAGGTCGACCGCAACCCGAATCGGATCTCTGCCCACACCGTGAAGCTGAGGCTGCCGGTCAAGCCGAGGCATCGGGCGACCGCGAGGTGCGTCGGCGGACAGGTCGGCATCATGCGAAACGGCGTCGATCTATTCAGCGCGGTCGACGCCGAGGATCACGACGCGGTCGCGCACGAGGTCCAGGACAGCTGTTCGGGCCATCCGGAGCGCAGCGGCGTCTACCACTACCACGGCCTCCCCGCGTGCATCGCTTCCGGTGGTTCCAAGAAGCAGTCGAAACTGCTGGGCTGGGCACTCGATGGCTTCCCGATCTACGGCCCCCGCGGCAAGAACGGCCGCTACCTGTCCAACGCCGACCTGGACGAGTGCCACGGCACCACCAGCAAGGTCAGCTACCTGGGCAAGCGGCGCAAGCTCTACCACTACGTCGCCAACTACGAGTTCCCCTACACCGTGGGCTGCTTCCACGGCCACGCCGAGCAGTAGCGCCTACGGGCCACCGACCTAGGTCTGCTCAGCCGGCGTTGATGAAGTCGAGGCTCGAGGAGACGCGCGAGTAGACGCTCGGCGCCGCGGGCAGCCCGCAGAGCGCGCCGCCGTACGAAACGGTGCCCACCTCGACCGGGCCTGTCGGAGTGTTCGCCACCAGCGGGCCGCCGCTGTCGCCCGAGCAGGCGGAGGTGTGGATCTTGAAGCGGCCGGGATGCTTCCGCTTCGCCCCCAGTGCGCAGATCATGCTCTCGGGCGCGAACAGGTCGCGCGTGTAGGCGCGGAGGCAACGCCGGTCCGTGCGGACGATCTCGACGGTTGTCTTCAGGAACGGCGAGAGGTGGACGCCGAACGGCTTGGTCGCGCCGTAGCCGGCGACCACGAGACCCGCCCCAGGCACGACGGCGGCCGCGTTCTGCTCCGGGGTGGCGAGCGGGATCGGCGTCGCGCTGGTCGGCTGCGCCAGGTTGATCACCCCCACGTCGTGTAGCCCGGTCTGAACGAAGTCCGGATGCACGCGGCCAGAGGCGACCGGGATCGTCTGCCCGGCCGTCGCGTTTCGCAGGTCGGGGCGACCGACGATCACCTGGAAGTTGGCGAGGTTGAAGCCCTCGAGGCAATGCGCCGCGGTCAGGACCTTGGTCGGCCCGATCACCGAGCCGCTGCAGTGCATGTGCCCCTTGCGGAAGATCGCCACCGCGTACGGGAACTGCGCCGGGTTCGCCGGCGCACCACCGACGATCGACGAGTGCGCTCGGGTAGCGGCGCCGGCCGCCGGCAGCGCTCCGCCCGCGAGCACGCAGGCGCAGGCGGCGATCGCCAGCAGCGTCCGGTTTCGGCGACTCAGCTCCATTGGCTCTCCGCGCCCGCCCGTTCCTCAGTCGAGCCCGAGCTCGTGACGGTAATGGCGCGCGTACTCCTCGCGCTTCTCGAGCACATTCTCCACGTACTCGCGGGTCTCCGGGAACGGGATGTCCCCGACGGCCAGGTTCGACCCGCCCCAGGCCACCACGTTCGTCTCCCCGGCGTTGTAGGCCGCCAGCGCCGCGACGTCGTTGTCGCCGAACTTCTGGATCAGGTAGTGGAGGTAGAAGGTCCCGTAGCGGATGTTGATGTCGGGATCCGAGAGGTCCTCGAACTTGAAGGTCTGCCCTCCGCTCAGCTTCTCGATCAGCTTCGCGGTGGCGGGAGTGATCTGCATCAAGCCGCGCGCGCCCGCGTGCGAGGTCTGGTCGCGGAACCTCGACTCGTTGTAGATCACCGACGCGATCAGGTCGGCGGGCACGTCCTTCTGTGCGGCCTGCTGGCGGATGATGTCCTCGTGCTGGAGCGGCAGCGTCACCTCCTCGAGGGTGCGCTGGAAGCGGTCGCTGTTCACGATCAGGAATACGCCGATCGCGCCAACCAGGATCGTCCCGCCGATCACCAGCGCGCGGCGGCGGCGCTCGGCCCGCCTCCGAGCCTTCGACTGTGTCCTCCGCCGCCCCTGCGAACGCTTGGCGCCGCCGCGCGAGCGCTTCCGTGCGGTGCGCACTGAGGTCTGGGGCGTCACTCGCCCTCTCCACCGCTGAACTTTTCGATGGCTCGCTTCACCTCTGACTCCAACTCCTGGAGCGAGGCATCGTTGCGGATCACGAGGTCGGCACGGCTGGCCTTCTCGGCCTGGTCGAGCTGTCGCGCCTCGCGCCCCGCCAGCCCGCCCTGGCCGCGTTCGCGCAGCCGCGCATCGCGCAGCTCATCGTCGGCGATCACCGCCACCGTCGCGTCGAAGGCATCCTCCATCGCCGCCTCGAACAGCAGCGGGACCTCGACCACCGCCACCGCCACCTCCGGGCCCAGGCCCTGGCGCCACTCGATCACGTGAGCCCCGACCCTCGGGTGGGTGACGCTCTCGAGCCAGGTGAGCTCGTCGCGATCGTTGAAGACGATCTCGCTGACCTTCTCCCGGTCCACGCTGCCGCCTGGTGCGACGTCCTCCCCCCAGCGCTCGATCAGCGCCGCGCGCACCTCGACATCGTCCAACAGGTCATGTGCGACGCGATCGGTCGAGAGCGTCGCGGCCCCGAGCCGCTCGAACGCAGCCAGCGTCTCCGACTTCCCCGCCCCGATGCCCCCGGTGAGGCCGACGAAGCGGGTCAATCCTGAGTGGGAGGTGGCTCCTCGGCGGGAGGCTCGTCTTGAGCCGCCGGCTCGTCCGCCGGGCCCTCAGTCGGGGCCTCGTCGGGAACGATCTCCTCGGGCGGCGCCTCGGGCGCGACCTCAGCCGCCGGCTCCTCCCCGGCGTCCTCCGCGACCGGCTCCGCCGGCTCGGCTGCCTCGGCCTCGGGAGCAGGCGCGGCCTCGACTCCCTCGGGCGGCTCCGCGTCCTCGATTACGACGTCGTCGGTGGGCTCGCGGGTGGGCAGCTCCTGGCCCTCGACACGCTTCACGCTCAGCGAGAGGCGGCGGCGGGTGTCGTCGACCTCGAGGATCTTGACCTTGAGCTCGTCTCCGGGCCGGACGACCTCGGCGGGACTCTCGACGTGATGCTGGGCCAGCTCCGAGATGTGGACGAGACCCTCAACGCCGGGCAGGATCTGGACGAAGGCGCCGAAGGCGACGATCTTGGTGACCTTGCCGTCGACGACGTCACCCTCCTTGTACTCGTTGAGGACGCGCTGCCATGGGTCCTCCTGCGTCTGCTTCAAGCCCAGGGAGATGCGCTGGCGGTCGCGGTCGATGTCGAGCACCTTCACCCGGACGGTGTCCCCGATCGACACGACCTCGGACGGGTGGTTGACGTGGCTCCAGGAGAGCTCCGAGATGTGGATCAGGCCGTCGATGCCCTCCAGGTCGACGAAGGCGCCGAAGTCGACGATGTTGGAGATCTTGCCCTCCACGACCTGGCCGGGCTGGAGCCGGCCGAGAATCTGCTCGCGGACCTCCTTGCGCTCCTCCTCGAGCACGGCACGGCGCGAGAGCACCACGTTGTTGCGCGAGCGGTTGAGCTCGATCACCTTGCACTCGAGCTTCTGGCCCATGAACTCGTCGAGGTTCTGGACGCGGCGAATGTCGACCAGCGAAGCCGGCAGGAAGCCGCGGACGCCCAGGTCGAGGATCAGGCCGCCCTTGACCACCTCGATCACCGTGCCCTCGACGGGCTCGCCGGAGTCGGCGGCCCTCTCGATGCGCCGCCACGCCTTCTCGAAGCGGGCGCGCTTCTTGGAGAGGATCAGGCGGCCCTCCTGGTCCTCCTTGGTGAGGACGAGGGCGTCGACCTCCTCGCCGAGCTCGACCTCCTCGGACGGTTTCACCGTCTTGCGGATCGAGAGCTCGTTGGACGGGATTACCCCCTCCGACTTGTAGCCGATGTCGACCAGGACCTCGTCCTGGTCGATTCGCACGACCTTGCCGCTCACCACGTCGCCCTCGCTGAAGGGGTGGATGGTGGCGTCGTAGTTGGGGACGAGCTTGCCGTCGACCTCGATCAGAAGGTTGTCGGAAGTCGCCGTGGCGGCCCCGTTGCCGCCGGTCTCCGGCTGCTCAGCCTGTGCCTGCCCGTCCTGGGCAGCCTCTGTCGTTGTGTCCGTCTCGGGCACGGCCGCACAGTGTGGCACAGGCATGCCGGTTGCACGGTCCGGCGGGACCGGCTTCCACTACCTTTGCGACCGTGCCCCAGCGCAGGACCAAGCGCGGCGACGAGCGGACGCCACTGAGCGGGAAGTGGGACGTGATCGTCTGCGGCGCGAGCTTCGCCGGCCTGACCGTTGCACGGCAGCTCGCCGGCTCGGGAGCGCGGGTGCTGGTGCTCGATCGCTACGAGATCGGAGAGCGCCAGACCTCCGCCTGCGGCATCCCGACCGCCTGGCTGGAGGCGATGGGCCTCGAGGGATCGAAGCGGCAGGAGTTCGGCGAACTGGTCGTCCACACGCCCCACGGCACCTCGCGCTACGAGCTTCCCTGGACCTTCTCGACCTTCGACTACCGCGAGCTCTGCCGACTGCTCTGGGCGCAGTGCGACGCCGGATTCGAGACCGCAAAGGTCCACGGCCGCACCGGCGAGACCGTGCACACCGACCGCGGGGACGTCACGGCCCCGCTGATAGTCGACGCGCTCGGCTGGCGCCGGATCCTCGCCTCCGACGGCGGCTACCAGCCGCCCGACGCGCCACTCTCTCGCGGGCTCGAGGTCCATCCCGACGGCGGCTCGGACGATCTCGAGATCTGGATCGATCGCCGGTACGTGCCCGCCGGCTACGGCTGGCGCTTCCCGGCTCGCGACGAGGAGCGGATCGGGGTCGGCTCCTTCGACCCGCGTTTCCACGTCAAGGACACCACCGTCCTCCTGGCCGACGACATGGAGCGCCCGCCGGTCCGCTACCAGGGCAACTGGATTCCCCACAAGCTGCGCAAGGGGACCGAGGACGGCGTCTTCTTCGTCGGCGACTCGGCGGGACACTGTCTGCCGCTGACCGCCGAGGGAATCAGGACCGCCTTCTACTTCGGGATCAAGCTTGGCGACGAGCTCCGCTGCGTGGTCGAGGGACGGCAGAGCCGCGAGGCGGCACTCGCCAGGTACGGGGAGTTCGTGGACCAGCACGAATGGAAGTTCCGCTGGATGCTGCGCGCGCAGCGCCTCCTGCCCAGGTTGCCCGCTCGGGTGCAGCGCGCCGTGATCCGCGCCTGCGGGCGCAAGCGCTTCGTCGACTGGGCCTTCGGCCACTACCTCCGGATCGCGCCGCCGGAGTTCGCGGGGCAGCTGCCCCAGCGGCGTGACGAGCGCGAGGCGCTCGCCACCGCCGCCGCGTAGCTAGAACCCTCGCCGCTCCCTGATCCGCTGGACCTGACGGACCATTGGATCGTCCTCGTCGTGCTCCCGCAGCTCGCGGCTGACGCGGATCTGGTGGATCACGAACATGACGCCTAGGAAGGCGACGATCAGCGTCAGCCAGAGGACATCGCCGGGCGCGAAGCCGCCCATCACGGCGAAGAAGGCAAAGAGCGCCACAGCCCCTAAGCACAGCGCCCAAAGAAAGTCGAGCACGCCGCTCATGCCCATCACCTCCACTGGTGATGTATCAGACGTCACAAATAGGCTAGCGCGGCATTGCCGGGCTGAGTACTACGGGATCTTCTTCTCGTTCTCGCACTTCTTGGCGCTGTCCTTCTTGCCCTTGCCGCCGATGCACTTGTCCTTGCCCTTGCCGCCGTTGAGCTTGTCGTTGCCCTTGCCGCCGTTGAGCAGGTCCTTGCCGGCCTGGCCGTTCAGC
>JBKPLC010000011.1:0-10899 GCA_046731495.1 Actinomycetota bacterium
CTCGGGAAGAAGACCGCTTGCCCGCACGACGCGGGCGAGAGCCTCTCGCGCCTCGGCGGTGGCCATGACCTGATCTTAGAAAGGCCCTGGTCCTACGCAATTTTCACAACGACCACTGGGCCAGGATCCGGCGCAGCGCTAAAGGACGCCCGATCCAATATCCGAGGGCCCCGTGCAGCGTATCGCCGGGCACTCGATGCAGACGATGTGTCGCGCGCGAAGGGAATCGTCTGGGCCATCGCCGTGGTCTCGATCTGGGCGCTCACCATGAGCGGCTCCGCCGCGGCAAGCGGCTGCGCCAACACCGACGTCCAGGTGACCGGCCTCTCGCAGAACCAGATGGAGAGCTCGATCGCCTGCTTGATCAACGAGCAGCGGACCTCGCGGGGCCTGCCTCCGGTACAGCCCAACGGGAACCTGAGGCAGGCCGCCCAGAGCCACTCCAACGAGATGGTCGACGAGGGCTACTTCGAGCACACCTCGCCGGCGGGCGTCACATTCATCGACCGCATCCAGGCCGCCGGCTACACGCGCGGCGCACGCTCCTGGGTCGTCGGCGAGAACCTCGTCTGGGGCAGCGGCTCACTCAGTACGCCGCAGTCGTTGGTCACCGCCTGGATGAACAGCCCGCCCCACCGCGAGAACCTGCTGCGGGCGCGGTTCCGCGAGATCGGAATCGCGGCGGTCGCCGGGACCCCGGAGCCGAAGAGCGACCCGGCCGGAGTGACCGTCTCGAGCGAGTACGGCTACCGCGCGACCGGGAAGAAGCGGCACTTCAAGGCGCGCAAGGCGAATCGCCGCCATGCCCGCCGCTAATCCTCCATCGCCGGGCGGGCTATATAGAGGGAGATCGGCTCGGGGAACCCCTTGAGGACCACCTCGCCCATCGCGTCGAAGCGGAGAAACTCGGACTCGCTCGCCTCGACGACCGCCTGTGTCACCAGCACCTCGCCGCCCAGCGCCCGCGACACCACCCTGTGCGCCAGGTTGACGTCGCCCCCGAAGTAGTCGCCGTCCCGGAACACCGCCGCGCCGTAGTGGAGGCCGACCCGCGGCTGCGGCCGCTCCTGGAAGAGCGCGAGAAAGCCGACCGCCCACTCGGTCAGCGTCGCCGGCTCCGGGGAGACCACCATCACCTCGTCGCCGATCGTCTTCACGATGGTGGCCTCGTTGGGCAGCGTCGCCTCGACCGTGTCGACGAAGCGCTCGATCATGTCGAGCGCCTCCTCGTCGCCCTGCTCCTCGGTGTAGCGGGTGAAGCCGGTCAGGTCGACGAAGCAGAACGCCATCGAGACGCGCGCGAGGCCGCGGCCGGCGCCCCCGATGTCGGCCTCCATGTGCCCGACGACGTCCTGCTCGATGTAGAAGCGGAGGTAGCGGTTGTGCATGTACTCCATCAGCGGGGCCGTCACCGGCAGCAGGTCGGCGGCCAGGTCCCCCATCTCCTCGGCGATCTCGAGGGGCGGGACCTCGTCCTGCATCAGCGGCTCGTGGATGTAGAGGTGGAAGAGCCGGACCTCGGCATCGGCCACCCGGCGGATCGACTGGGCATAGACCCTGACGAGCTGGAGGAAGGCGACCAGCGGAAAGCCTGAGTTGAGTACCTCCGCGCAGTGGCGCATCGCCCGCAGGTCCTCCTCGTTGAGGCGCCCCTCGATGCCCATCGGGGTTCCCAGCAAGGTCATCAGCCTCTCAATCAGCTCCGGCTCGAGCCCGGTGAGCTCCGCCGCCTTCTCCCGGGTGTAGCGGCCCTCCGGAACGTGGAAGAGATCCTCGGCGCGGCCGAAGGCGAGCCGACCGCCCTCGGCCGCCTCGCGGATCGCTTCGACCGAGTAGCCGCGCTCCCGCATCCGGCCGATCACCCGGGCCTGGGCGGCCGAGGCCGGGGTCCACTTGCCGTCGGCGACCGGGATCAGGCCGTCGGCCGCCCAGCGCTTCAGGGTCGAGGCCGAGACGCCCGCGATCCGGCTCGCCTCAGAGAGGGTGATGGTGTTGTCCCGCTGCTCGTCCGGGCCGTCGTTCATCCGAGCGCCTCCACGGGGGGCCCGCCGGCGAGCTCCCGATGCAGCGACGGGGCCCCAGGACCCCGTCGCCTGCGGGCTTTGGGCCCGCCTCGTCGGCCAGCGGCGCTCCAGCGCCTCGCGGGGTCCTGTCGCCGGTCCCAGTCGCCGGGGGACCTGTCGACCGCGGACCCGCTTCCGGCCCAAACTTTTTTCGAACGGATCGAGATTACGCCTCCTGCAGCGCTAGTCAACCGTGAGATGGGGGTACTTCTCCGAGACCAGCTCGCGGTAACGGGAGAAGAGAGGCTTGGCGGCGGGGAAGAACCGCAGCGCCGCGCCGGCATCCTCGATCCTGGTCCGGAGCCTGCCGCGGGCGATCGCGATCGCCGGGTTCTCCCGGCCTTGGAAGACCCGGTTCGCGACGGCGGACTCCATGCTGAGCCGGAGCCGCGGATGGGCTGCCGCCTTCCGCGAGAAGTCCCAGCGCAGGCAGTGCCTGCCGCGGTCGTCGGCGCGCACGTTGACCACCAGCTTCAGGTCGGGGAACTCGATGCGCAGCGGGGCGGCCGCCGCCCGGAGCTTCGGGCCGTCTTCCGGATCGTCGTCGATCTCACGGAGAACCGTGTCGAGGATCTCCTTGAGCTCCTTCTTGGTGAGCGCCTCCGCCGCCACGCTAAGTCTCAACCTGAGGTCGAGTACCTGCGGCGGTTCCGCGGCCAAGGGGCGGCACGTCCGAAGC
Organism: Actinomycetota bacterium; assembly: GCA_046731495.1. Lineage (GTDB taxonomy): Bacteria > Actinomycetota > Thermoleophilia > Solirubrobacterales > 70-9 > DASUPK01. The sequence continues at coordinate 2,743 of JBKPLC010000011.1, forward strand.
CTACCCCGGTCGCCATCCTCTCGACCCCGCTTGTACGGTGCGCGCCCGTGCCGCACCACCTCCGACCGAGCACCGAGTACGCCGAGGACGCCCTCCTCCCCGGGGACCCGGGTAGAGCGCTCGCCCTCGCCCAGCAGCTGCTCACCGAGCCGAGGATGAGCAACCACGCGCGGGGGCTCTGGGGATATACGGGGACGACGCCCAACGGGAAGCCGCTCAGCGTCCAGTCGACGGGGATGGGCGGCCCCAGCGCCGCCATCGTCCTCCACGAGCTCGCCGAGCTCGGTGTGCGGCGCGCCATCCGGGTCGGCACCTGCGGGGCGCTGGCGGACGACCTCGAGCACGGCGACCTGATCGTCGCCGGCGAGGCGCTGGCGGAGGACGGCACCAGCCGCGCCCTCGGCGCGGGCGAGACCGCGGCACCGGATGCCGAGTTGACCGCATTGCTCGCCTCGGGCGTCGACGAAACCGCGACCCCTGCACGCATCGTCAGCACCGACCTCTTCTACGAGACCGGAGGCGACGAGGGTGGCGTGCCGGCCGCCCGCGGGGACGCCTGGCGCAGGCGTGGCGCCGTCGCCGTCGAGATGGAGGCGGCGACGCTCTTCACCCTGGGAGAGAGGCTGGGGATCGCGGCGGGCTGCCTGCTCGCGGTCTCCGACACCTTCCCTGGCGGGCGTCGCGTGCGGATCGATGACGAGGAGCTCGCCGCCGCCGCTCAGCGAATGGGCGCGATCGCGGCCACCGCCCTGGAGGGCTAGGGCTTAGCCTCGACTGGAGGGTTGGCCCGAGGATCGCTGCCGTCGCAGCTCCGCCACCTCGCGGCTGAGCTGATCGAGGGAGTCCTCGACCGCCTCGAGCCTCTCCGACACGGCCCGCAGCCTGCGCGCCAGCCGGTCGACATCGGTCCCCGTAGGCAGGTTGAGCGTGCGGATCGCGGTCTGGCTCGCCTGCGAGGCGCGCTCGCGCGCGCCGAACGCGACCTGCAGGGCCTGGTTCAGCCATGGATTGTCGACCAGGAACTGCGCGAGCTCGCCCAGGGCACTGTCGCTGCGAGCCGAACTCCGCTCTCCGATGCGGTCTCCGCCGTCCTCAGGCATATGTTTCAGGCACGGTACCGCTACTTAGCCTGCGCCTAACGGTTCCCGGTTGCAAGCCCTTGGGCGAATCAGTAGCGTCCGCCGTGCCTGCGGGTGCGGGGAGGTCGCTAGGACCGGGCCTCAAATTGGACTGGTTCGCGGGCAGGATCGGGATCGGCTAGGCAATGACTAAGAAGCTTCTCGTCATCATCGCCCTTGGCGCAGCCCTGGCAATCATTGCTGCCGGGACCGCCACGTCGATCACGATCGGCACGGGCGATCTGCAGGTGGACACCGGCACCACCGGCGTGCTCCCCGCGTGCGCGGACCTCTCGGACAACGACGGCGACGGCCTGACCGACCTGGCCGACCCGGGTTGTAGCGGCGCAACCGACAGCGACGAGTACAACGCCCCCACCTCCAGCAGCTCGGACGGCGGCGGCTCGGGCGGGGCCAGCGGCGGCGGCTCCGGCAGCTCGGTCGGCGGCAGCAGCACCTCCGGCGGGAGCAGCACCTCCGGCGGAAGCAGCAGCGGCGGCAGCATCAAGGTGAGCGGCAAGTCCGGCAAGAACGGCGGGACCCAGGGCCTCTTCGGCAAGCAGGCGAAGAAGGGCCAGGGCGCCAAGGACGTGGCCAAGGCCGAGAAGGGCAAGATCAGCCACCCCACCCTGCGCAAGCCGGACGGCACGCCCACCGACCAGAACCCGGGCCTCACGGTCGCACAGTTCGGCCCCGCCCCGATCGGCGTCCCCAACTTCGTCATTGACAGCTTCGAGATCCCCCCGTTCCTGTTGCCGATCTACCAGTCCTGCGGCACCGAGTACGGGATCCCCTGGCAGGTGCTCGCCTCGATCAACAAGATCGAGACCGCCTTCGGCACCAACCTGAACGTGTCCTCCGCCGGAGCCGAGGGCTGGATGCAGTTCATCCCCTCGACCTGGGCCGCCTACGGCGTAGACGCGAACGACGACGGCCGGAAGGATCCGTACAACCCGGTCGACGCGATCTGCGCCGCCGCCCGCTACCTCCGCGCCGCGGGCGGCGACCAGGACATCCGCCAGGCGATCTTCGCCTACAACCACGCCGACTGGTACGTCGACGAGGTCATGCTCGGCGCCCAGCAGTACGGCAAGCTGCCGGATGCCCTGGTCGGCTCGCTCACCGGCCTCACCGAGGGCGCGCACTTCCCCGTCGCCGCCGACGCCCGCTACGCGGATGACATCAACGACGCGGCCGCCCTCGCCCGCTCGACGACCCAGCGGAAGGCCGCCGGCAACGCGGCCGACGTCATCGAGTCGAACGCCCAGCGCCGAAGCATCAACATCTACTCGAGCCTTAACGCTCCGGTCGTCGCGGTGAACGACGGGGTCATCAAGAAGATGGGCGACTCCAAGGAGCTCGGCAAGTTCATCGTCCTCCAGGACGCCTACGGCAACCGCTACACCTACTCGCACCTGGGCTCGATTTCCAAGGTGCATCCGGTGCCGCGTGAGCAGAACCTCTCCGGCAAGGACTTCCGCCTAAAGACCCCCAAGGAGGACTCCGCCCCGACCCAGCCCGCGACCGCCGGCGACAACTCCACCAGCACCTCGCCCAAGGCGGCCGGCCGCTCCAAGGCCAAGAGCAACGGCCCGGCGAACACCGAGGAGCTCCGCAACCGGCTCTTCGCCCTCCCGCAGCGGAGCGGCAACGCAAACACCTCCACCGTCCCCGACCAGCTCGACCAGCTGCTCGGCGAGAAGGTGCCGGGCTACGAGACCTTCAAGTCGGCCTTCGCCGACTCCTTCCAGTTCGATGCAAAGACCATGGAGCTCCGGCCGCTGAAGAAGGGCTCCAAGGTCACGGGCGGCACCGTCCTCGGCCGGGTCGGCCAGACGGACGAGCAGCCGCCGCACCTCAACTTCGCGATCCGGCCCGCCGGCCGCGGCGCCCCGACCATCGACCCCAAGCCGATCCTCGATGGTTGGAAGCTGCTCGAGACCACCGCGATCTACCGGGCCGCGGACAAGAACCCGTTCGACGACAACGCCACCGTCGGCCAGGTCCTGCTGATGTCGAAGGCGGCGTTGGAGCAGAAGGTGCTGAACGACCCGGCGCTCTCGATCTACTCCTGCGGCCGCAACGACATCGCCACCGGCCAGATCGACCGCCGCGTCCTGGCGGTGATGGAGTACCTGGTCGCCAAGGGCTACCGCCTGACGATCACCTCGCTCAAGTGCGGGCACTCCTACCTCACCTCCTCGGGCAACGTCTCGGCCCACTCCTACGGCGCGGCCGTTGACATCGCCGCGGTCAACGGGATCCCGATAACCGGGCACCAGGGGCCAGGCTCGATCACCGAGGCGGTGATCAAGGACCTCCTGCTCCTCCAGGGCACGATGAGGCCCGCCCAGATCATCTCCCTGATGGATCTCGGGCCGCCCACCTTCATCCTGCCCGACCACTACAACCACATCCACGTCGGCTACACCTTCACGACCACGGGTAGCTCGATTAAGCAGCTCGGCCAGATCCTGAAGCCCGAGCAGTGGCAGCGCCTGATCGAGCGCCTCGGCCAGATCCAGAACCCGAAGGTCCCCGGCAAGCCGTCGGCGGCATCGCTGCCCGCCAAGGGCGGCGGCAACGGCGACTAGCGACGGCCACGCCCGTAACCCGCGCGACCTTCGTCCAGCTTGAGTTCGCGGGGCGAATCGGCCTGACCGAAGGCCGCTACCTCGTCCGCGACGGCGACGCTGAGCGCGTGCTCGTGGTGCAGGAGCTCGGCGTCCCCCGCCCCGGTCGCCGGGGCCGGCGGCGGATGAAGGCGGTGGAGCCGAGCGAGCCCGAGCAGGTGCCGGTCACGATCGTGACGGTCACCGGCGAGCGGGTGGCGAACGCCGAGGACGGTTCCGCCTGGCTGAAGCGAGCGACCCGCGAGCGCCGGCTGGGGGCCGAGGAGATCAAGCGGGCGACCCGGATCGTCAACCGCGCACTGAGCGCCGTTCGCGCCGCCGCCCGGGACCCGCTGGTGCAGGAGATCGGTGCGACCCGAGCGCTCGCCATCCGCCTCGGGCACGGCAGCGGCGATGAGCTCGCCGAGGGGCGCTGGACGGAGGCCGTGGAGCTGCCCGATCCGAGGCGCGGACGCCTCGACGACGTCGAGCCGCAGTCGCGGCTGGCCGCGGTGCTCGCCGGCCGCGACGAGGTGCATCCCGCCGAGACCTTGATGCTGCGCGCGCGCCTCGATGCGGAGCAGGGCCGCCTGGAGGAGGCGCGGTACGGGCTGCGGGCCGCCAGGACCGCCCTCGAGGACGTGCCGTCCGAACGCGCGGCGGCACTCAGCAAGCAGCTCGAGACCGTACGCGAGAAGATCGAGGGGTCATGAGGGCCGCGGCGATCCAGCTCGAGGCGCGAATCGCGGACGTCGACGCGAACCTGGATGCCGCGGAACGGCTCGGCGATCGAGCCGCCGCCGAGGGCGCGGAGTGCATCGTGCTCCCCGAGTTCTTCACCACCGGCATCGGCTTCGTCCCACAGCTCGCCGACTGCGCCCTCGCACCAGATGGCGAGGCGACCGAGCTGCTGCGATCCCTGGCCGCGCGGCACGGCGCGATGGTGGGTGGCTCGTTCCTCTGCCGGGGTGCCGACGGCGAGGTGCGGAACGCGTTCTTCCTCGCCACCCCCGACGGCGAGATCGCCGGCCGCCACGACAAGGACCTGCCGACGATGTGGGAGAACGCCTTCTACGTTGGCGGATCCGATGACGGCGTGATCGACGCCGGTGACCTGACCGTCGGCGCGGCGGTCTGCTGGGAGCTGATGCGGACCCAGACAGTGCGGCGACTGCGGGGCCGGATCGATCTCGCGCTGACCGGTTCCGGTTGGTGGTCCATGTCCGAGAACTGGCCGCCGCGGGCCGTCTTCCGCCGCCTCGAAGCCGCCAACCACCGGCGCGCGGTCGACGCGGCGGCGAGCTTCGCTCTCTACGTCGGGGCACCCGTGGTGCACGCGGCGCACGCCGGAGAGCTGCGCTGCCAGATGCCCTGGCTGCCGCTTCCCTACCGCGGCCGCTTCGAGGGCGGCACGCTGATCACTGACGCCACGGGGACGGTTCTGGACGCGATCGACCGTGCCGAGGGAGAGGGCTTCGCGATCGCCGACGTCGAGCCCGGCCGACGCGAGCCGCTGCGGCAACCGCCGGATCGCTTCTGGCTGTACGACCGCGGGGCGATCGCAGCGTTGGCCTGGAACTACCAGCGCGTGCACGGCCGCCGCTGGTATCGCCGCCATGTCCGGGGGCGGCCGGCGCGCCCTGCGCGCGAGCGGGCAACCGCCTAGGCCGCTTCCTGGTACGCGGGCTCGCCGCCGGTGTCGAGCTCCTCGACCTCGCCGGCCTCCTGTGGCTGGGCGGCCCCGGAGCGGACGACGAGGGCGGTCACGGCGATCGCGGCGGCCACCAGGCCCGCCCCGATCCAGAAGGCGAGGTGGAAGCCGCCGGTCAGGGCGGCGTCCTGTGAGCTGCCGCCGGCGAGCAGGTTGTCGGTGCGGGTCGCCGACAGCGTCGCGAGGACCGCGAGGCCGAGCGCGCCGCCGACCTGGAGCGAGGTGTTGACCAGGCCGGACGCGAGCCCCGAGTCCTCGCGCGTGGCGCTCGACATCGCGAGCCCCATGAGCGAGGGGAATGACAGGCCCGCCCCGACTCCGAGCAGGAGCATCGGCGCGAGCAGGTCGCTCAGGTAGCTCGCGTGGACCGGGCCGATCGCCCAGAGCACCAGCCCGCCGACGATCAGCACCTGGCCGACCAGCAGCACCGGCTTGGCGCCGAACCGCATCACCAGCCGCTCGGAGAAACCGACGGAGAGGATCCCGATCGCGAGCGCAACGGGGAGGAACGCGAGCCCGATCTCGAGCGGGTCGTAGCCGAGCACCCGCTCCAGGTAGAGGCTCCCGAGGAAGAACATGCCGAACATGCCCGCGACGAACAGGGCCTCGACTGCGTTGGCACCCGAGACGTTTCGGTTGCGGAAGATGCGCAGCGGGACCAGCGGCGTGCGCGCGGTGGCCTCGCGGGCGATGAAGCCGGCCAGCAGGGCGAGGGTGACCGCGCCGAGGCCGAGCGTCAGTGGAGCCCCCCAGCCATCGTCGGCCGCGGGCTTGACGATCGTGTAGACGCCGAGCATCAGCGCGGCGGTGATCAGGACGGCGCCGAGCGCGTCCGCTCCCTGACTGAGGCCGATGCCCACATCGCGCTCGACGACCCGGGTGGCTGCGATCGCCGTGATCGCGCCGATCGGGAGGTTGACGAAGAAGATCCAGTGCCAGCTCAGCGCCTGGGTGAGCACCCCGCCGAGCAGGAGCCCGATCGAGGCGCCGGCGGCGGCGACGAAGCTGTAGACGCCGATCGCCCTGGCCTGCTCCCGCGGCTCCGGGAACATCGTGACGATCATGCCAAGGATCACGGCGGACGTGGTCGCGCCGCCGACTCCCTGGAGGAAGCGGGCACCGACCAGCATCTCCTGCGTCTGCGCGAGTCCACAGAGCGCGGAGGCGGCGGTGAAGAGAGCGAGTCCCGCCATGAAGATGGTCTTGCGGCCGATCAGGTCGCCGAGGCGACCGGCCAAGAGGAGCAGGCCGCCAAAGGTGATCAGGTAGGCGTTCACGACCCAGGCGAGGGTCGACTGCGAGAAACCGAGGTCGTCCTTGATCGACGGCAGGGCGACGTTGACGATCGTCTGGTCGAGGACGATCATCAGCATCCCCACGCAGAGAACGACGAGGGCGACCCAGCGGTTCCGGTCGGAAACGGGCTGTATGCTGGAGTTGGTCGGTTGCATGTGGATAATCACTATAACAAGGACTATCCTCATGTCAATGACTTTTCGAAATCTTCACCAATTCCGGGTTGAGGGATGACGACGGCGGCCGCCACCGGCTCGATGAACCTGCTCACGCGAGTGAGCCGGGACGTGTATCGGCGCGCCACCGAGGACGTCATCGGGATCCGCCTGAAGCAGTTCATCGCGCTCGACTACCTGCGCGAGCAGGGCGGCACCACCCAGCAGCAGCTCGGCGAGACGCTTCACCTCGACAAGAACAACTGCGTGATCCTCCTCAACGACCTCGAGGAGGACGGCTACATCGCGCGCCGCCGCGACCCTACGGACCGCCGCCGGCACATCGTCGAGATGACCCCCGAAGGCGAGAAGGCGCTGGAGAAGGCCGAGGTGAAGCTCGACACGCTCGAGGAGGACGCCCTCGGTCGCCTCACTCCCGACGAGCGCGCCACCCTCGCCGAGCTCCTCCGCAAGGCCCTCGGCTGCAGCGCCCCCGGTGCTGAGGGCTGCTAGCCGGCGCGTCAGTCCAGCGCCGCGAGTACCGCTTCGAGATCGGCGACCACGTCGCCGTCCATCCGGACCGCCGCGTCCCGGTCGAAGGGCGTCGGGCCCTTCGTGATCACCGCGATCCGCCCTCCGCGGACCATCGTCACCGACGGAAGGCCGGCTACCGGGTAGACCTCGAGGGACGAGCCGACGCAGAGCATCAGATCGGCTCGAGCGGCGAGCGACTCGGCGTCGGCCATCGCGTCCGCCGGCAGGAACTCGCCGAAGAGGACGACGTCCGGCTTGACCGGGCCCTGGCAATCCGGGCAGCGGGCCGCGCCCTGCTCGTCGAAGAGGCCCTCGACCTCGGAGAGCGGGAACTCCGCGCCGCAGCTCTGGCAGCTCGAGGTGCGGATCGAGCCGTGCACCTCGATCACTCGGTCCGAGCCGCCCCTCTGGTGCAGGCCGTCGATGTTCTGAGTGATCACTCCCTCGAGCTGGCCGCGCCGCTCGAGCTCAGCGAGCGCCTCGTGCGCGCCGTTGGGTTGCTTGTCGCCCAGCATCTGCAGACGCTGCCGATAGAAGCCCCAGAACTTCGCCGGATCGCGGCGGAAGGCATCGATGTGCGCGACCTCCATGGGGTCCACGTTCTCCCAGATGCCGGTCCCTGGGCTACGAAAGTCCGGGATTCCGCTGGGCACAGAGATCCCCGCTCCGGTCAGGGCGACGGTGCATTCGGAGTCGCGGATCAGCTCCGCGAGTCGCTGCGCCTGATCTGT
>JBKPLC010000012.1:0-6711 GCA_046731495.1 Actinomycetota bacterium
CGTGCGCGAGCGCGTCGAGGGCTACATGGCCGAGCAGCCCTGCCCCGTCTGCAAGGGCGCGCGGCTGCGGCCGGAGAGCCTCGCGGTCAAGGTCGGCGGGATCTCGATCCACGAGTACACGGAGATGTCCGCGCGCGCGGCGCTGACCTGGATCAACGACCTCGAGATGACCGACACCGAGCGGGCGATCGCCCGCCTGCTGGTCCGCGAGATCAACGAGCGGCTCGCGTTCCTCGACAACGTCGGAGTCGGATACCTGAACCTGGCGCGGTCCGCTCGGACGCTCTCCGGCGGTGAGGCTCAGCGCATCCGCCTCGCCACCCAGATCGGCTCGAGCCTGGTCGGCGTGCTCTACATCCTCGACGAGCCCTCGATCGGCCTGCACCAGCGCGACAACGCCAAGCTGATCCAGACGCTCGAGCGGCTGCGGGACCTCGGCAACACGGTGATCGTGGTGGAGCACGACGAGGGCACGATGCGCTCGGCCGATCACCTCCTCGACCTCGGGCCGGGTGCCGGCGAACACGGCGGACACGTGGTGGCTGAGGGGACGCCGAAGGAGATCGAAGCAGACCCGGCCTCGCTAACCGGTCAGTACCTCGCCGGCCAGCGACAGATCGAGATTCCGGAGAAGCGCCGCGATCCGCGCGGCGAGCTGGTCGTACGGCGTGCGCGTCAGCACAACCTGAAGCGGATCGACGTGCCGATCCCGCTCGGCGTCTTCTGCTGCGTCACCGGGGTCTCAGGCTCGGGCAAGTCGACCCTGATCAACGAGACGCTCTACCCGGCGGTCGCCAACCGGCTGCACCAGGCGAAGCTCCGGCCCGGCTCCCACGACCGAATCGACGGGATCGAGCAGGTCGACAAGATCATCAACATCGACCAGTCGCCGATCGGCCGCACGCCGCGGTCGAACCCGGCGACCTACACCAACGTCTTCGACCACATCCGCCAGCTCTACGCACAGACTCGGGAGGCGCGGGCCCGGGGCTACAAGCCCGGGCGGTTCAGCTTCAACGTCAAGGGTGGGCGCTGCGAGGTCTGCCGCGGGGACGGGCAGATCAAGATCGAGATGCACTTCCTGCCGGACGTCTACGTGCCCTGCGAGCAGTGCCATGGCAAGCGCTACAACCGCGAGACGCTCGAGGTCCGCTTCAAGGGCAAGTCGATCGCGGACGTGCTCGAGATGTCGGTCGCGGAGGCCTGCGAGTTCTTCAAGGACATCCCGAAGATCTCGCGCCGCCTCAACACGCTGCAGGACGTCGGCCTCGACTACATCCGGCTCGGCCAGCCGGCGACCCAGCTCTCCGGAGGCGAGGCGCAGCGGGTGAAGCTGGCGACGGAGCTCTCCAAGGTCGCGACCGGCGACACGCTCTACATCCTCGACGAGCCGACCACCGGTCTCCACTTCGCGGACGTGCAGCGGCTGCTCGACGTGCTCGACCGTCTGGTGGACGCCGGTAACACGGTGATCGTGATCGAGCACAACCTCGACGTGATCAAGACCGCCGACCGGATCATCGACCTCGGCCCGGAGGGCGGGGAGGAGGGCGGCAAGGTGCTGGGCACCGGGACGCCCGAGCAAGTTGCCGCCACACCCGGGTCATACACCGGCGAGTTCCTCGCCGACCTGGTCGAGCCCGAGATGAAGGTCACGCGCGCGGGCAAGCGAAAGGCGCCTGTTGCCGCATAGGTGATGCGAGGGTGCGCAATAGCGCAACCCGTTTGATGTCGGCTAGATTCGCTCTGTGGGAGAGGGCTTGCTAGCGGGGATCACCTTCGAGCTGAAGACGGGCTCCGCCCTCGACTCGCCGGATCAGCGCGCGGGCCTGATCATGCTCGGGTCGATGCTGCTCGCCTTCGGCTTCATCCGCTTCAGCACGCGGATGATCAGGGCCGAGGTTTCGTGGTGGCCCGGCAACGTCACGCCGGGCGGGCTCCACATCCACCACCTGGTCTTCGGGATCGTGATGATGATGGTGGCGGGATTCGTCGCCTTCGCGGTCCAGCCCTACAGCCCCTGGTTCGAGATCGCCGCCGGGCTGTTCGGAGTGGGGATGGGGTTGACGCTCGATGAGTTCGCGCTCTGGCTCTACCTGGACGACGTCTATTGGTCCGAGGAGGGCCGAAGCTCGGTCGATGCGGTGGTATTCGCCGCGATCATCGGCGGCGGCTACATCGTGGGCTTCACGCCGCTCGATGCCGGGGGCAGCTCGACGATTGCGATCGTCTCCTCGGTCCTGATCACCCTTGCGTTCTGCGCCGCCACTGCCCTGAAGGGGAAGCTCAGCTCGGCGGTGATCGGCATGTTCATCCCGCCCGTCGCCTGGGTTGCGGCCATTCGGCTCGCCCGGCCCGGCTCCTGGTGGGCGAGGCGCCGCTACGCGCCCGGCAGTGGCAAGCTCGCTAAGGCCGAGGCGCGGAAGCTGCGCCACAACCGCCGGGTGCGGCGCTTCCAGGACCTGGTCGGTGGCGCACCCTCGCTGCCGAGCCCGCGCCCCGGCGGCTCAGAGCCGCCGGACTGATCCGGCTCAGGCCGAGCGGTGCGGCCGTAGCTCGAGCCCTGACTCGGACAGCCATCCGCGAAGCGTGTCGTGCATCGCCCGCACGCCGACGATCGGTTCCGCCGGCTCGCTCCAGCCGGCGGGCACCAGGGCGAAGGGCCGCGACTGCCAGCCGCCCAGCCCCCCGTGGGAGCCCATGAACTCCTCGAAGGGTGCGACCTCGTTCGCACCCGGGTCGTACATGCAGTTAACGAGGATGTCCGGGCAATGGGGGAACCCGTCTGTACGCCGGAGGTGGTCGGCCGCGTTCGGCCCGAACTCGCGCAGCGGGTCCTCTCCGGTGACGGCGTCGTCGTTCAGCCGCCGGCTTCCGCTGCCACCCAGCACAAGAGGCCCATCGTCGGTTCGGACCATCACGAAGCCAATCCCCGGGTGGCGGGCCAAGGTCTCGAGCAGCCGGGGGTGCATCGACTCGATCTCGCTCCGCGCCAGGCGATGCGGCGGCTCTGGCAGGTAGATGAGGCCGAGACCGCCGGAGGCGAGCACGACGGCGTCGTGCCCTGAGGCGTCCGCTCCGGATTGCTCGGCCGCCTCGCGGTTCGGCCCGATCACCACATCGCCATCGACCAGGTTGTCGCGGGTCGCGCGCGCCAGCATGCGCCCTCCGGCGCCCGCCTCGTCCCGGGCATCGGTGAGCGCCCCGCCAACCGAGCTCAGACCCTCGTCCGGCGCCGGCGGCGCGTAGACGCTCTCTCCGTCGATCGCGTTCCGCACCAGCTCCTCGAGCGCCATGTCGTAGCGCTGGCGGAATGGCCGGCCCTGGCTCTGTCCGTGGTCGGAGAGGACAACCAGGTGGTAGGGCCGTGGCGCCCGATCGATCGCCTTCTCGAGGCGCGCGAGCTGCGCATCGTGTTGCTTGAGCACGGCGAGCGCGTCGGGTTGCTCAATGCCGGAGTGATGGGCGACCTCGTCATAGCCGACGAAGGTGGAGTAGACGACGGGGACGCCCTCGACGATGTCACCTAGGAGAGTCGCGACATTGAGATCCCGCATGACCACGGTTATCGCGCCTCTCATCCAGGGATAGAGGCCACCGCGATCGATGTGCTGATCGCCGCTCCTGCGCTGGCGTCGTGCGGCGCGCCGCTCGAGCACCACATCCCAGAGATAAAGGGCGATCGTCCGGGTGAAACCGTAGGGATCGGCGAAGTAGGCGAAGTACTCGCGTGCGCTGGACCGCTTGCGGTCGCGCAGGACACTCATCGTCGCGGAGCAGTGCGGAGCGTCGCCGGAGAACATGTTCCCTCGGCTGGCCCCGCCGACCGCGAGCAGGCCGCCCCCGTCCGAGTGCCGCCGCTCGATCTCGACCGCGTCCTTCCCGTGGTTCGAGACCATCGTCCGAGCGCTCTCCTTCTCGTACCAGCGGAAGGCGGGCATGTCCTCGTTGCTGCCCAGGAGGAGACCGGCCTGGCTCGCGCCGGTCTGCGAGGAGAGGTCGCACTCCCAGGGCACGATCCGGTGGCTGCCCTCCGCGAGCCAGCGGGCCATCGTCGGAGCGTGCCCCTCATCCAGCGCCCGTCTCAGCACGGGCTCGGCCAGTCCGTCGATCTCGAACAGGATCACGCCGGGCACGTCCGTCCGATCCGCCTCCCGTACGGTCCTGGCCCGGCGCCGCACCACGCGGAGCTGACGCGCATCGTCGTCGATGCTGAGGGCCGGCGCAAGCAGCATCAGGCTGACCGAAAGGACGAAGGCGACCAGGACCGCGCCGAGGAAGTCGGGCGCGTCGCCATCGACGATCTTGATCGCGACCGAGATGACCACGGCGTTGAGGACGAGCGATCCGAGGCCGAAGGTGAGCACCGTCAGCGGCAGCAACACGCGGATCAGCAGCGGCCAGAGCAGGGCGTTGAAGGCGGCGATCAACGCGGTGGTGAGCAGGACGGCGCCGAAGCTCGGCACGTCGATCCCGGGCAGGATGGCCGCGAATGCCCAGAACACCAGAGCGATCAGCAGCCAGAGGACCAGCCACCGGACGAGACGCCCCGTGGTGTCCGCGATTCCGTGAGCGCTCCTCATTCGCTCTCCAGTGAGGTCTCGTCGCCTGGCTGGAGGACTCGGACCTCCACCTCGGGCGTGAGGGCGCTTGCCTGTCGCGCGAACTGGTGAGGTGGCTCGACTAGCGGCTCGGGGCGGCGCCACCTGAGGCCCGCCGGATAGAACGTCCCCCAGTGGATGGGGATGGCGAGGCGCGGGCGGATGATCTCGAGCGCCTGCGCGGCTCGCGGGGGATCGAGGTGACCCGTGCCGACGCTCGCGCCCCAGCCCCAGACGGGCAGCAGCGCCACGTCAATCGGGCCGAGGTCGGCCATCTCGGGGAAGAGGTCGGTGTCGCCGGCGAAGTAGATCCGCCGGTCGCCGGTCTCGATCACGTAGCCGAGCGGCTGGATGGGATCGCCCCAGGTGCGATCGCGGTGGCCGTTGTGCGCGGCCTTGACTGCGGTCACCTCCACGCCACCGACCGAGTGGGTGTCTCCGACCTCGAGCTCACGGATCTGCTCGGCGCCGCCACGTTGGGCCCACTTCCGCGCTCCGCGAGGGATGACCAGCGGGGTGGTCGAGGGCAGTCGCCGGAGAGAGCGGATGTCCAGGTGGTCGCGGTGCAGGTGGGAGATCAGTACCGCATCGGCCCCACGTGCGACGGACGGGTCGGGCGCAGGCCCCTGCCGGTGCAGCGGACCCAGCCAGTTCCGGAGCATCGGGTCGGTCAGGAACGTGGCCCCGCCAAGCCGGAGCAGGGTAGTTCCGTGGCCGATGTAGGTCAGGCGGTCCATCTTGGGCGTCTGCTTAGGTGCAATCTATGGAGAGGATCGGCCGATGATCCGTGGCCGCCTGCGCCGCCTTCGTCCCGGCACCGAGAAGGGCGAAGAAGAGTTCATCGAGATCGATCCGGCCGAGCTCACGGGCCTCTTCGCGGCTCCTGGTTGGCTGCGGGACGCGGGCTTCACCTCGTGGCTCCTGGTGGGCGTTGTGCTGCTCGTCGCGGGCGTCGTTTGGCTGCTCACGCTCACCCATGTGATCTTCATTCCATTGGTCACCGCCGGCGTGATCGCGGCGGTGGGCGGTCAATTGGTCTCGCTGCTGAAGCGGTTCGGCCTGCCGCGCGGTCTGGGGGCCGCGCTGGTCCTGCTGCTGATCATGGCGGCCGGGGTGCTCGCCGGATACCTGGTGGTCAAGGGGATCGGGACCGAGACGTCGGAGATCAGCCACCGGCTATCGCAGGGGGCCGACAAGATCGAGGGCTGGCTCAAGGATCTCGGGGTCAGCGACCAGAAGGCGCAGGCCGCGAACCACGACGTGAGCTCCGGCACCAGCGACTCCTTCAGGGCGCTGATTAACGGGCTCACCGCGGGAATCGACGAGCTCGCCTCGCTGGCCTTCTTCGTCGCGATGACGGTACTCAGCCTCTTCTTCCTGCTCAAGGACGGGCCAGCCATCCGCTCCTGGACCGAGCGCCACATGGGCGTGCCCGCCGAGGTGGCGCATATCGTTACGGGGCGAACGCTCCAGTCGCTGCGCGGCTATTTCTTGGGCGTGACGATCGTCGCCACCTTCAGCGCGATCCTCGTCGGTGGCGGGGCGCTCGCGCTCGGCATCCCGCTCGCCGGCACGATCGCCGTGGTCACCTTCATCGGCGGCTATGTCCCCTATCTCGGGGCATGGACTGCCGGGGCCTTCTCGGTGTTGCTCGCCCTGGGGGGAGCAGGCCCCGAGGCGGCCGGCGGCATGGTGGTCATCCAGCTGCTCTCGAACGGACCGCTCCAGCAGATCGTCCAGCCGGTCGCCTATGGCGCGGCACTCGGTCTCCATCCGCTCGCGGTGCTCGTCCTGACCATCGCCGGGGGCGCGATTTTCGGGACGGTGGGTCTGATCCTGACCGCCCCGATGGCCTCGGCGATCCTCCGCATCTCCGCGGATCTCTCCCGGGCGCGCACCGAAGCGCCCGCGTCCGCGCCTGCAGTCTGAAAGGATGGCCGCAGGGACGATGCCGTCCCTGATCAACGATCCCCGTAGGGGGAGGAGGAGGGACCAGGATGATTCTTGCCGACTACACCTTCGGCCAGGCGCTGCTCACGGTGCTGGAGGTCTTCCTGTTCGCAGCGTGGCTGATGATCCTCTTCGTGATCATCGGGGACCTCTTCCGCGA
>JBKPLC010000013.1:0-6365 GCA_046731495.1 Actinomycetota bacterium
AGGCAGCAGAGCCAGCGGTCCTTCGGTTCGACTCCAAGGTTGAAGGCGGACCCGACCGCGCTGAACAGGAAGTTCCCGTAAGTGAGGCTGACCGGCCGCGGCTCGCCCGAGCTGCCGCTGGTGAGGATCCGGCACTGCAGGTCGTCCATGTCGTGTTCGCCGAGCAGGGGCAGGTCGGCCTCGGTCTGGGTGAGCTCCGCCGCGTCGTTCAGGTCGACGGCCGGCCGTTCCGCAGCCAGGACCGCAGCTCGCTCGGGCTCCGTGAGCCGCGGGCTGAGCGGCAGTGCGACCGCCCCGAGCTTCATCAGCGCATGCAGCAGCACGACCTCCTCACGGCGCGGGTGCATGGTGAGCGCCGCCGTCGCCCCTCTCCTCACCCCGTAGGCGGCGAGCCGGCGGGCGACCCAGGTCGCCTCCGCCTCGAGCTCGGCGTAGGTGACGCTGGATCCCTCCGTCACCAGCGCGGTCCGCTCGGGGCAACTCTGAGCCCGCTGCGCGAGCCAGTTGTCGAGCTTCACGCGGCGAAGACTAAGGCCTGGCTATCTTTGCGCCGTGCCGCGCCGTCACAAGGACGCACCGCCCGAGGATCAGCTCTACGCGCCCATCGAGTGGCGCCCGGAGGGCGACTACGAGGACATCCTCTACGAGCGGGGCGATTCGATCGCGAAGATCTCCATCAACCGCCCGGAGGTCCACAACGCCTTCCGGCCGCCGACCCTGGCCGAGCTCCGCGACGCCTTTACCCGCGCTCGCGACGACACCGGGGTCGCGGCAATCATCTTCACCGGGGTTGGTGACCGGGCCTTCTGCTCCGGCGGCGACCAGCGGATCCGCGGCGACGACGGCTACATCGGGGAGGACGAAGTCGCGCAGCAGGGGGTCGGGCGCCTGGACGTCGGCGACCTCCACGTGCAGATCCGGCGCACGCCAAAGCCGGTCGTCGCGATGGTCGCGGGGTACGCGGTGGGCGGGGGCCACATCCTTCATCTGGTGTGTGACCTGACGATCGCGGCCGACAACGCGGTCTTCGGCCAGACCGGGCCGCGGGTCGGCAGCTTCGACGGCGGTTTCGGTGCCTCGCTTCTGGCCCGCAACGTCGGGGTCAAGAAGGCGAAGGAGATCTGGTTCCTCTCCCGGCTCTACGACGCCCAGGAGGCCCTGGAGATGGGGCTGGTCAACACGGTCGTTCGGTTGGCGGAGCTCGAGCGCGAGACCGTGGCCTGGTGCCGCGAGATGGCGGCCCTCTCCCCTCTCTCCCTGCGGCTGCTCAAGTCCAGCTTCAATGCGATCGAGGATGGCCTCGCCGGCCTCCAGCAGCTCTCCCACGACGCGACGCTGCTCTTCTACATGACGGAGGAGGGCCAGGAGGGCCGCAACGCCTACCAGCAGGGGCGCTCGCCCGACTTCTCGAAATACCCGAAGAGGCCATAGGGGGACGAACTTGAGGATCTGGCTGATGGCGGCGCGTCCGCGGACGCTGCCCGCGGCGATCGCTCCCGTCTTCGTCGGTACCGCAGCCGCGGTCGAGCAGCACGGCGACCTGCCGCGGGTCGGCGCCTTCATCGCGGCCCTGATCGGCTCGATCTTCATCCAGATCGGGACCAACCTCGCGAACGATTACTCGGACGCGAAGCGGGGTGCGGACACCGTGGACCGGCTCGGGCCCGTCCGGGTGACCGCCTCGGGGCTGGTCGCTCCCAGGAGCGTGCTGATCGCGACCTGGCTTGCCTTCGGAATCGCCGTGGTTGCCGGGATCTACCTCGCCACCGTGGCGGGCTGGGTGATCATCGCGGTGGGCGTCGCCTCGATCGCCGCGGGCGTCCTCTACACGGGCGGGCCCAGGCCCTACGGATACGCGGGCCTCGGCGAGCTCTTCGTCTTCATGTTCTTCGGGCTCGTCGCTGTGAACGGCTCCTACTACGTGCAGCTGGAGCGGCTCGACTGGTTCCCCTTCGGCCTCTCGGTCGCGGTCGGCTTTCTGGTGACAGCGATCCTGGTGGTCAACAACGTGCGGGACGTCGAGACCGACCGCCGCGCAGGGAAGAGGACCCTGGCGGTCCGGCTGGGGCGCGAGCGGACGCGGGGCCTGTACGTCGCGCTCATCGGTGGTGCGTGCCTGGCTCTGCTCGTCACCCTGATCGCCAACGGTGGGCCCTGGTGGACGCTGCTCGGGTTCCTCTCGGTGCCGCTGGCGATTCGTCCCATGCGGTCCGTCCTGACGAGGACCGATGGCCCCGCCCTCAACGGGGCACTGGCCGGCACGGGCGCGCTGCTCGGCATCTTCAGCCTGCTGGTCTCGATCGGCCTGCTGATTGCCGCCTGATTCGCACGGTCAGCCCGGTTTCGGCATAGAGTCGGCCCATGGCGGCGATGCCGCTCGAGATGATCCAGGCGCGCAACCTGACCAGCCGGCTGACGACTGCCTCGTTCCTGGTCGACCGCGACGGGACGCTCGTTTACTTCAACGAGCCCGCCGCCGAGCTCCTCGGCATGAGCTTCGAGGAGGCAGGGCCGATGCAGCCGGGCACCTGGGGCACCCGCTTTAAGCCTCGGGAGCCCAGCGGCCGTGAGCTCCCGGTGGGGGACCTCCCGCTGGCGGTCGCCGTGCAATCCGGGCGGCCGGGGTTCGCCCGGATGGTGATCACCTCCGCCGACGGCAGCGACCGCCAGATCGAGGTCACCGCCTTCCCGATCATGGGGAGCAGCGAGCAAGAGGGCGCCCTCGCGATCTTCTGGCCGGTGGACGAGGACGAAGCCGAGAGCTGAACGGCGGTGCGGCTCGAGGAGCTGGATGTCGTGCCGTACTCGCTGCCGTTTCGCGAGCCCTACGTCACCGCTCGCGGCGAGTTGCGTGAGCGGAAGCTGATCCTTGTCCGGATCCGCGGCGAGGGTATCGAGGGCCTCGGCGAGACGACGGCGCTCTCGCTCCGAGGCGGCCCAGGCATCGAGCAGATCGCGGCGGAGATCCGTGACCGCTGCTGGCCGGCACTGCTCGAAGGGGGGCTCGATACGGGTCGGATCTGGTCGGCGATCGCCCGCTGCCGCAATCGGGGCGCTTCTCCACAGGCCGTGGCGGCGATCGACATCGCCCTCCACGATCTCGTCGGCAGAGCTTCGGGCGAACCGGTCTGGCGGCTGCTCGGCGCTGAGCGCGCGTCGCCGGTCGTCTGCAACGCGACGCTTCCGGCCGCCAACCCGTCGGCGACCAGGGCGATGGCCGACGCCTGGTCCGCCGAGGGCTTCCGCACCTTCAAGCTCAAGGTCGGGCTTCCCGGAGACGTGACTCAGGTCGCGACGGTTCGGCGTGCGCTCGGGCCCGAGACCATCATCCGGGTCGATGCCAACGCAGCCTGGGGGGTCCGTGATGCTGTGGAGCGGCTCACCGCGCTCGCCGAGCATCGCATCGAGCTGGCGGAGCAGCCGGTCGGGACCTTCGAGCAGATGGCGGAGCTGCGCGGGCGCGTCCCGATGCCGCTCGCCGCCGACGAGAGCCTGGTCAACCCGTTCGACGCCCGTCGAGCACGCGAACTGTCGGCCTGCGACGTCGCGGCGGTCAAGGTCGCCAAGGTGGGCGGCCTCGGCGCGGCGCTGGAGATTGCGCAGACCCTCCCCTCCTATCTGTCGAGCGCGCTGGAGGGACCGGTCGGGATCGCCGCCGCCGCCCACGCCGTCCAGGCGCTCCGTCACCGCGGGGGCGACGCGGGTTTGGCGCACGGGCTCGCCACCGAGAGGCTCTTCTCGTCCTCGATCGGCCGGGGCCTCGCGGCGGAAGGCGACCGGCTGCTGGTCCGCGACGACCCCGGGCTCGGGGTCGAACTCGACGAAGACGCGCTTGCGGCCCGGCGTCTCGCCTGATCTACGGTTCGAAGCCCATGGATCGCTCGAATCGCAACACGGCCCTTGCCTCGGCGATGGTCGAGGAGCTGGCGCGCTGCGGCGTCCGCAGGGCCGTCGTTTCGCCCGGCTCGCGCTCCACACCGCTGGCGGTAGCCCTCTGGCGGGAGCCCGAGATCGAAGTCACGGTCGTGCTCGACGAGCGGAGCGCCGGGTTCGTCGCCCTCGGAACCGCGCTCGCCACGGGCGTCCCGGCGGCCGTCCTCTGCACCTCCGGCTCGGCCGCCGCGAACCTGCACCCCGCCGTGGTCGAGGCGGACGAGGCCGGCGTGCCGATGATCGTGCTGACCGCGGACCGGCCCCCCGAGCTCCGTGACATCGGCGCCGGCCAGACGATCGACCAGCTCAAGCTCTACGGCGATGCGGTGCGCTGGTTCTGCGAGGTGGGCACCCACGAGGCCGACGACGACGGACTGCTCCACTTCCGTGCCGTCGCCTGCCGCTCATACGCCGTCGCCGCGGGCGATCCGCGGCCGGGACCGGTCCACCTGAACGTGCCATGGCGCGAGCCGCTGGCGCCGACTCAGGTGGAGGGCCAGGTGACCGCCAGCGATCCGCTCGCTCTCGAGGGCCGCGGGGATGCTCCGCTCAACACGGTGGTGAGCCCCCAGCCGCGAGCGGACGAGCCGACGCTCGACCGCGTCGCTGAGCGCATCGAGGCCTGCGAGCGGGGAGTGATCGTCGCCGGCCGCTGTCACGACCCCGCCATCGCCGACCCGGTCGCCTCGCTGGCCGCCGCGGCGGGCTATCCGATCCTGGCCGAGCCGACCTCGCAGCTTCGCCGCGGCCCGCATGACCGCTCTCTGGTCATCTCCACCTACGACCACGTCGCGCGAGACCGCCCGCAGGCGCTCCAGCCGGAGCTGATCTTGCGAGTGGGCGATGTGCCCACCAGCAAGCCGCTGCGTCAGTGGCTGGCCGCAATCGACGGTCTCGAGCAGATCGTCATCGACCCGACCGGCGAGTGGCGGGAGCCGACCCGGAGGGCCGAGCTGATCCTGCGCGCCGACCCGGTCCCCACCGCCCGCTCGCTGAGGGAGCGGCTCGATCGGCTTCGCCCCGGAGCGAGCGCCGTCGCCGGCTCTCCGTTCGCCACGGGGTGGCTCGACGCCGAGCGGGCCGTGCGGGAGGCTCTCGATGGACGCCTCGAGCAGCTCGACGAGCTCAGCGAGCCCGGCGTGTGGACCGCGCTGGGCCGCGCGCTGCGGGACGGCGATTCGGCCTTCGCGGCCTCGAGCATGCCGGTTCGCGATCTCGAGGCCTTCCTGCGACCCGGGCCGGAGGGCGTCCGCTTCGCCTCAAACCGCGGCGCGAACGGAATCGACGGGCTCGTCTCAACCGCCGCTGGACTGGCTAAGGCCTCCGGAGCGCGGACCTGGGCCGTGCTCGGCGACGTGGCGCTCTTCCATGACCTCGCCGGGCTCGCCGTCGCCCGTCAAGCCCCTCACCTCCGGCTGCTGGTGATCGACAACTCCGGAGGCGGGATCTTCCACTTCCTCCCCCAGGCGGAGACCATGCCGCCGAAGGAGTTCGAAGCCCTGATGGGGACACCCACCGGGCTTGACCCGGCGGCGGCCGCGCGGCTACACGGGCTCTCGGTCGCGACGCCCGACACTCCGGCGCTGCTCGCGGAGGCGCTGGCAGGTGACGCGCGGATGATCGTGGTGCGGACCGACCGCCGCCGCAACCTCGAGCTCCACCGGGAGCTGGCCGAGGCCGCGGCGGCATCGGTGTCGAGCTCCTAGGCCGAAGCCGGCTCCGGAATCGCGCCCAGCTGCTGCATCAGGGCCATGTTGTCGGTCACGCCCCAGTGCTCCGCGCACTTGCCGTCTTCGATCCGGATGATGTCAATTGACTTGATCTCGAACGACTTGTCGGTGGCGGGCACGCCCATGAACTCGCCGGTGTGCTTGCCGGTGATCGTGACCTCCGCAGCCGCCAGATCCCCGCTCTCAAGCGACGGTCCCAGCGTGGCCCTGAGGTCGGAGAACGCATCTCGCATCGTCTTGACGAAGAAAACGACACCCTCCTTGCCCTCCGGCTGCCCCGGCAGCCCCTGCTGGTGATCGACCACGTCATCGGTGACCATCTCGTCGACCTTGTCGAGGTTCCCTTTGCCCAGCATTTCGTCGTAGAACTCCTGGATCAACTCAGCTCCTGCAGCCATGAATCACTCCTTCTCCTGGTTTGCCCCCCGGACAATCCACTCACGGTGGACCGCCGCTGTCAAGGTCCGGTGAAGGTGCCGACGGCGGTCCGCTAGGAGGCGAGCAGAGGCAGCAGCGCCTCGAACTTGAGCTCGGATTCCTGAAGCTCGGCGGCCGGATCGGAGTCCGCGACGATCCCGCAGCCTGCAAACAGGTGTGCCTGGCGGTCGCGGAGCAGCGCGGAGCGCAGCCCAACGCAGAACTCGCCGTCCTCGGCGGCATCCATCCAGCCCATCGGGCCGGTGTACCAGCCGCGATCGATTC
>JBKPLC010000014.1:0-9070 GCA_046731495.1 Actinomycetota bacterium
CGACGCGAGATAGGGCAACGGCTTCGCCAGCCAGCGCTGCAGCTTCAGGGGCAAATACGGGTTGGTCTTGACCAGCTTCCCGATGGGCTGCCCGAACAGGTACTTCGGCATCACCCAGGCGCCGCTCCGAGTCGAGATGAACACCTTCTCCGCGACGCCCTTGCGGGAGAGCTCCGAGACGATGTCGACCGCGCTGTTCCCGATCCCGACGACGAGGACGCGCTTCCCGGTCAGATCGAGCGGCTCGGTGGGGGAGAGGTAGTGGTGCGAATGGAGCGTCTCGCCGTCGAAGCTGCCGGGAAAGTCGGGGTAGCGCGGATCCCAGTGGTGCCCGTTCCCGACGATCAGGAAGTCGAACTCCTCGACCGAGTCATCGGCGAGCGTGATCTTCCAGCCGCCTTCGGACTGCCGCGCGGCGTGCTTCACCTCGCTTCGGAAGCGAATCCGCTCGCGCAGGGAAAAGGCCGCGGCATAGTCGTTGATGTACGCGCGAATGCGCTCGTGGTGCGGGTAGTCGGGGTACTCCTCGCCCATCGGCATGTCGCGGAAGGAGACGCTGTCGCGATAGGTGTCGATGTGGAGGGACCGGTACGCCGAGGAGCGGCCATTCGGGTTGCCGAAGTACCAGTTGCCGCCGATGTCGTCGCTCGACTCGAAGCAGGTGTAGGGGAGGCCCCAGTCCGAAAGGGCCTTGCCGGCGGTCAACCCGCTGATCCCGGCGCCGATCACGCAGGTTGTCGGCTTGGCGGTCATGGCAGCGGCTCCAGTCTAGTGAGACTGGCCAGCCAGCCAGTTCCGGATCAGATCAGACCTCCGCGGACCAGTTGATCCCGAGCTCGTTCAGCAGATCCTGAGCCCACCGATTGAAGGTGTCGAACCAGCCGGTCAGGATCGAGATCCCGAAGACGATCAGGATCATGCCGCCGACGGCCATGATCACGGGGTAGTGGCGCTTGACCACCGCGAACGCGGTCGTCATCCGGCTGAAGGCCAGCGAGGTGAGCAGGAACGGGACGGCGAGGCCGGCGGAGTAGACCGCGAGCAGGAAGGCGCCCCGGCCCGCGGATGCGGATGCGGCCGCGGCGGTGAGGATGGCCGCAAGCGTCGGGCCGATGCAGGGTGTCCAGGCGATTCCGAACGCCGCTCCCGCTACCAGCGGCCCGCCGGTCCCGGCGCGTTCCAGAAGCGCCTCGACATGCCATTCCCGGTTCAGCATCGGGATGAAGAGCGCGGCGATGAAGAAGGTGCCCATGGCGATGATGAGCACGGCCGAGACCTTGACGAGCTCCTGCTGATGGTCCTGGAGCGCGCTGCCGATCCCGGTCGCGGTGAGGCCGAGCAGGATGAAGATCGCGGAGAAGCTCGCGACGAAGAGCAGGCTGGGGACGAGCACCCGCCGCCAGTCGGCGCGCTCGAGGTCGGCGGCCGCGACGCCGGTCACGGCTGAGAGGTAGCCAGGCACGAGCGGTAGTACGCAGGGGGACAGGAACGAGACGATGCCGGCTGCGAATGCGGTCAATACGCCTACTCCTGCTGTGGGGTCGCTCACAGCTCAATTCTGGCGGAGCGAACCGCCGGCCCGACTGGCCGATTTGGCGTGCGTGGGCACCGTGGTTACTACGGATGGAATGTGCGGATCGGAACGGATGCTGCTCGAACAAACCCAACTTAGTGTTTGTCTCGCATCCGGATCCCCCGGCCAACGGCACCCGTAAAAGGCGTCCAGTTCGTTGGCCAACCCGGCGAGGCGGCCTTCATCCCCCTGGGGTCGCCTCGCCGGTCTAATTTCCGGGCAAGGACCGGCGTCTATACCTCTGGCCCGGGGTCCTGTCCGAGGATGCCTCGCAGGGCTCGAGCCGCCTTGGGGGCGAGCTCCCGCGCGTTGTTGTTGAACATCACGTGGACCTGCTCTGCCTCCTGGTCGAGCGCCTCGGCCCGTCCGGCTATCTCCTGGAGCTCCTTCTTGGGGTAGTCGTAGTCGAAGCGCTCGGCCACGCTGCGACCGTGCAGGTAGCCCTCCGTGTTTCGGCCGTGACAGCGCATGTAGGCGAGGGCGTCGCTCGTGACCGCGTCGATCGGCGGAAAGATCGGGACGTGATCGCCCGGAGGGCTGTCGACACAGACGAAGACGGCATCGTGGGCCGAGAGCCAGTCGAGGACGCCCTCGAAGCGCTTCGAAGACGCCCAGCTGCGGCGGCGGAACTCGACGGCCACCGGAACCGGCGCGAGTCCGTCGATCACCGGAGCGAGCTCGTCGAGCTCGTTCCGGCGGGGGTCGAACGCCGGCGTGAGCTGCAGCAGGTAGCCGCCGAGCTTGCCGGAGTCCTCGAGCGGCTTGAAGGCATCGGCGGTGCGTCGCACCATCTCATCGACGAGCGCCGCGTCGAGAAGGACGCGCCCTCGCTCGTTGGTCTCTGCTTCGTCGCGGAGGTCCGCGGGCAGCTCCTTGAGCTGGGCAGCGTGATGGGAGAGGAGCTTGTGCAGCTTGACGTCGAAGCGGAAGCCGTCCGGGGTTGCCTTCGCCCAGCCCTCGACGGTGGAGACCGCCGGGATCGCGTAGAAGCTCGAGTTGAGCTCGACCGCTTCGAAGCGCTCGGCGTAGAACGGCAGGCGCTCCTTCGAGCCCAGCCCCTGCGGGTACCAGTGCTCGACGAAGCCTGGGTCCGCCCAGCTGGAGGTCCCGACGACGATCGTCACCGGCTACATCTTGCTACCGGGCGGTCGCGACCGGCTCGAGCAGCGAGCTCGCGTCGCGCTCCCAGCAGCCGAGGAGGTGCCCGGCAAAGCGGCCGTCGAGATGCAGCAGTGCCCGGACGCCGAAGAGGATGTCGCCGGTCGTCTCCGGCTCGCTTTGAGCGAGTCCCTGTGCCATGTCGTAGACCGCGATGTTCTCGTGCACCGAGTCCGCCTCAACGTGCTCGTCGAAGAAGTCGAGGGCATCCTCACCGAGGCCGAGCCTCCGCAGGCCCTTCGCGTAGCGACTGTTGGGGATGGGGGAGGTTGTCTCGAAGGCGGCCAAGTGCCCGACGATCGCGCCTCGGAGGCGGCGATGCAGTCCGAAGAGCGACATCAGGTTGACCGTCGCGAGCGTAACGGCCGGGATTCGGTCGAGATACGCGCCGTACTCCGCGTCGAGATTCAGGGCGCGCATCGCTTTCGCGAACAGCGTGGCGTGGACTCGATCGGGGCGGCCGCCGCCGTACTCGTCGGCCTGGACCTCAACAAGCGCCGCCTTCGCCGGCCCGGAGAGCCTCGGGATCGCCCAGGAGTGGGGGTCGGCCTCCTTGAGTTGATACGCGGAGCGATGAATCAGGAACTCGCGGAACTGCTCGAGCGAGGCCTGGCGCTCCATGTATGTCGAGAGCTGCGGCCCATCGTCATCGTCGATCAGGCGCACGATGCTCTCCCCGACGCTGGAGGGCTTCGGCAGCTCCTCCGCGGGCGTGAGCCGCTCGCGCAGGGCGGCCTCGAAGTCCGCCTCGAGCTCAGTGCGGCGGCAGATCAGCTCCGGTTGCCACTCCCAGTGCTCGTCGACGTGCTCGAACCCGCGGTAATGGAGCTCGTAGAGGACGTACAGCGCGAGCTGGAAGTCCTCCCCGAAGACACCGTCGTCGGTGGCGACCCGCGACAGGTCGAGATCGCCGGGTGATTCCCGAAGGGCGTCGATCAGGGCCTCACTCAAAGGCCCTCGGGCGGCGGGTAGGTGAGGCCGCGTCATTGCCCCTCTCTACCCGTTCGCATTCGGCGCCACGCTTGGGGTGCAGGGGTTTCGCCCCGACTGGAGGAGGGCAGCTTCCCGTCATGCCGACGGACCTCACGCCCTACCCGAACGGCCCGTATCTGGTGAGGGGCGATTTCCGGCTGACCGACACCGACGGGCGAGAGATCGATCCGCGGCGCAAGACGGTGGCGCTATGCCGGTGTGGCGCGTCCCGCCGGAAGCCGTTCTGCGACGGAACCCACAAGCTGATCGGCTTCCGTGCGCCGGGCGGCGAGTCCGTCACGGTGCCGCTCGCGCTCACCGTCAACGGCGAACCTTCTTCGTAGGCGGCGCATCGAGGAGGCGGCGCGCGGGATGACGGCATCGCCATACGGCACGCCGCCACGGATGACCCGGTCGCGCACCGCGAGCCACGAGCAGACGGCGCGCTCGAGGACCCAGAACGGCGCGAGGGCGGAGGCGCTCGCCGGGAAGTACCGCCGTCCTCCGGCGCGCCGACGACCGAGCTCTGCGACCGCGACGAGCCCGGCGGCAGCGATTGCGGGCTCCCGGCGACGGCCGCGTCCCAGCGCGAGGCCGAGGGCGGGCAGGATGGCGAGCCACGCGGCCATGCGCGGCGGGATAGCGAAGTCGTCGTACGCCTGCCGGACGCGCTGAGAGAGGAAGTGGCCCGCGGTCGGCGGACGGCGAGCGACGTAGAGGTCGAGCGGACTGATCACCGAGCCGCCCGCCGCGCGGATCGTCCTGATCAGCTCGAGGTTCTCGAAGATCACGTCACCGTCGTAGCCACCGGCGCCGAGCACCGTGCTGCGCCGGACCGCGAGGGTCCCGGGGAAGTCCGCGCCAAACGAGCGGTTGAGGAGGATGCGGGCCGTGTCCCAGCGCGCGTGCCAGGGCACGGGATCGAAGTAGTTCTGGGGGCGGACGCAGTCGCCTTGGCTGAGCAGCTGAACCGCGCGGGTCAGCGCGCGCTCCTCATAGCGCACGTCGTCGTCGGCGATCACGACCGCCTCGTTGCTCGCCTCGCGCAGCCCGGTGAGCACGCCCCCGACCTTGCCCATCGGCGTCCCGAGTGCGGGATCCGGCCTCAGATGAACGCCGAGCGGTCCCCAGGCGCGGGCGTGCCGCCGGAACAGCTCCTCCGGCGAGCCGTCGACGACGATCAGCTCAGCCCAGTCGGGCAGCTGCCGCAGATAATCGGTCAACTCGTCGAGGCCATCGTCCCCGGTCCACCGGATCGGGAGCAGGTAGGTGGCCCTCACGCCTGCGGTCTGACCGCCCGCCGCTGTGGGTAAACCCCCGGGCATGAGCCGATTGAGGCGGGTGGACTGTGCCGCGCCTGGGATCACCCGCCGGCGGCGGGGGAGGGGATTCGAGTACCTGGACGAGGGCGGCGAGCGGATCGAGGACCAGGACGTCCTCGACAGGATCCGCGCGCTCGCGATCCCGCCGGCCTGGGAGGACGTCTGGATCTGCGTCGACCCGCTGGGCCATATCCAGGCGACCGGGGTCGACGCCCGCGGACGCAAGCAGTATCGCTACCACGACCGCTGGCGCGAGCGCCGCGATCGCGAGAAATTCGAGGCGATGCTCGAGTTCGCCCGCTCACTGCCGAAGCTGCGGGACCAGGTGGAGCGCGACCTGCGCCGGCGCAAGCTCTCCCGGGAGCGCGTGGTGGCCTGCGCGGTCCGGCTCCTCGATCGTGGGTTCTTCCGGATCGGTTCCGAGGATTACGCCGAGGAGAACGAGACCTACGGCATCGCGACCATGCGCAAGCGGCACGTCACGGTCAACGGCGAGAAGGTGGTCTTCGACTACGAGGCCAAGGGAGGGAAACGCCGTGTCCAGGTGGTCGGGGATCGCTCGATCGCCGGACTGGTGAGGCAGCTCCGCAATCGCCGGGGCGGCGGCCATGAGCTGCTCGCCTATCGCAACGGCCGCGTGTGGCGGGACGTCCGCTCGACCGACATCAACGACTACATCAAGGACGCGATCGGGGGCGAGCACAGCGCGAAGGACTTCAGGACCTGGAACGCCACCGTTCTCGCCGCGGTGGTGCTCGCAGCCTCGGCTCGGGAGCGGGACCTGACGACGAAGGGGGGCCGAAACCGGGCAAAGCGGGATGCGGTGAATGAGGTGGCCCGCTACCTGGGGAACACGCCGGCGGTCTGCCGGGCGTCCTACATCGATCCCCGGGTCTTCGACCGCTTCGACGGGGGCCTGACCGTCGGCGGGGTGTTCGAGCGGCTACCCGAGAATCCGGCCGACTGGCCGGAGATACAGAGGCCGATCGAGGAGGCCGTTCTCGACCTCATCGATCGGCGTGAATCGCCCGCTCTCGAGCGGGTGATCTGAGGGCGCGTCAGGACTTCGAGCTCGACTTGCGGCCGCCCTCGCGGCCAGCGGCGCGCTTCTGCGACTTGCTGCCACCGCTGCCCTTACCGCTCTTCTTCCCGCCTCGACTCGAAGAGCCCTTCGAGTTGGCGATGGAGGCGGCGCGCTGCTTGCTCATGCCCTTCTTCCGCAGCCCCTCGTACTGCTTGTCGTTCTTGACGGATGGGCCGTGGTCCTTGGCCATGTTCACACCTCCTCTCTGTCCGAATTACCCGCTGAGGCCGCAGATAACCGGCTCAGGCTGGGACGCCGAGCTTGTCCAGCGAGACCTCGAGGGCCCGGTCGAACCCGTTCCAGAGCGTCTCGGCGGCGTTGCGCTCTTCGGCGAGGATCGTCTCGACCGTGCGAGCCGTCTCCTCGTCGCCGGCGCGCTTCGCGACCCGCTTGAGGTGCTCGTACGAGGCGATCTCGAGATGCTCGAACGAGTAGGCGAAGCCCGCGAGCTTCACCGGGGTGTCGGGCTGCACCGCGAGGAAGGTGCCCCAGTTGAGGGCGCCGAACCGCATCGCCACGTCCTTGAGCAGGTTCTTGCTCGCGTCGCGGGCCTCGAGCCGTGCCTTGATGCGCTCCTGCTGGCCTTTGGTCTCGGTGTGGTGGTGCTCGTAGGCCTGCTTGAGCTGCTCGTCGCCCGCGATCTTCGGCGCGACGGCCAGCATCTGCAGCGCCTGCGCCTCGATCGCGTGTGCGTCGGCGAGGTACTTGTTGAGCTGCTCATCCAAGTCGTCGCGTCCCGCCGCAGCGAGCGAGGCCTCGACAACCCGGTCCCATTCCTCGAGCCGGTGGGCCATATCGCGCTCCTGTCCGGCGATGCTCTGCGCCAGCGCTGCGGTCTCGTCGTCCTGAGCACGCCTGGCTACCCGCGAGAGCAGTTCGTACGCCGCCAGCTCCATGTGCTCGTAGGAGTACGCGTGGCTGGAGAGCTTTCCGGGGGTATCGGGCTGGACCCTGGCGAAGAGGACGAACGCCGGGCCGCTCAGCGCGCCGGCGAGGTCCTTGACCTTGTTCGGGCCGCTGCCAAGTTGCTCGAGGCGCTCCTCGATGCGGCGCTTCTGTTCCTCGGTCTCGCCGATGTGACGCTCGAAGGCGTCGGCGAGCACGGGGTCACCCGCGATCTTCGGGGCGGCCTTCACCTGCGGTAGCGCCTGCTCCTCGATCGAATGCACGTCGCCGAGGTACTTGACGATCTGCTCCTGGATCGTTCTGTCGGTCATGTCAAAGCTCCTTTCAGGGCTCTAGGACAACCTTGATTGCCCCGTCCCGCTTCTTCTGGAACATCTCGTAGGCGTCCGGCGCCCGCTCGAGCGGGAGACGGTGCGTCGCCAGGTCGTCCACGCCGAGCGGGTCTTCATCCTGCTCGAGCAGGGGCATGAGGTCGTCGACCCAGCGCTTCACGTGGGCCTGGCCCATGCGGACCTGGATGCCCTTGTCGAAGAGCTGCATCATCGGGATCGGGTCGAGTTGCCCGCCGTAGGTGCCGCTGATCGAGAGGGTGCCGCCCCGGCGCACGGTGTCGATTGCCTCGTGGAGGACCTCCATCCGGTCGACGCCGAATTTCTCGATCGCCTTCGCGGCCACCTGCTTCGGCAGGAAGCCGGCCGAGGTCTGGGCGATCTTGCCGAGCGGCGCGCCGTGCGCCTCCATTCCGACCGCGTCGATCACGCTGTCGGGGCCGCGGCCGCCGGTCATCTCGCGGATCATCGAGGGCACGTCGTCGTGCTCGTCAGAGTTGATCAGCTGCACGTCGTGGCGGCCGGCCATCTCCAGGCGCTCCGGCACCCGGTCGACACCGATCACGATCTCCGCGCCGCGGTGCCGTGCGATCCGGGTGCACATCTGGCCAATCGGCCCGAGGCCGTAGACCGCGACGCTCCCGCCCTCGGGGATGGCCGCATACTCCACGGCCTGCCAGGCGGTGGGGAGGACGTCCGAGAGGAAGAGGAAGTGCTCGTCCTGTCGGTCGTTCTCCGGCACCTTGATCGGCCCGAAATGTGCCTGCGGGACGCGCAGGTACTGGGCCTGCCCGCCGGGAACCTCGCCGTAGAGCTTCGTGTAGCCGAAGAGGGCGGCGCCCTTGTCGTGCTCGTGCACCTGGGTCGTCTCGCACTGCGCGTAGAGGCCCTGATTGCACATAAAGCAGTCGCCGCAGGAGATGTTGAACGGGATCACGACCCGGTCTCCGGGCTTGATCTGCTGCACCTCGGAACCGACCTCCTCGACGATCCCCATTGGCTCGTGGCCGAGGATGTCGCCCTCCTCGATGAATGGTGCGAGCAGCTCGTAGAGATGCAGGTCGGAGCCGCAGATCGCGGTTGAGGTGACCCTGACGACCGCATCCGTCGGCTCCTTGATCGAGGGATCGGGGACGTTGTCCACGCGTACGTCCCGCCTGCCGTGGAATGTCAGGGCTTTCATCTCAGCTTCCTCCTTGCGCGAAACCGGCTCTCCAGTCGCTTACCGCGACCGCACCCGGCCAAACGGCGCCTAGGCGCGGAGTGACGAGTTCCCTGGGGGCCCAGAGGGAGGATCCGAACTGCGCGTCACCCGTGCCTGAGGGAATGCACGAGAACGGGGATTATGGAAACTCGCGCAAGACGCCACGGCCGGCGGTGCTCTCGAGGCCCCGATCCGCGCTGAGGCCCGGAACACCTGCAATGAAGGCCTGGACACCCTGAGTGGTCTTCTGCTGATCGCCGCGAATCTCTGGCCTCGACCCGCGCTCAGGCCCGAACACCTGCAATCAAGTGCGCTGACGTCGTAAAGCCTTGTGCTCCTTCAGGGCCTTTACGCCGGCTCCAGAGGTTTTGGTCACTTATGGCCGCTATAGCGACCCTTAGGGACCAAAACCTCGACCGGGCCCGCTCGGCTGGCGAGTCTGACCTTCTTCATTGCCGGTTTTTCCGACCGTCGTCATTGCCGGTTTCGTGCTGACTGTCGGTTTTTCCGTGCACGGGCCGC
>JBKPLC010000015.1:0-11437 GCA_046731495.1 Actinomycetota bacterium
GCCTCCGCGAACTACAGCTTCCTCTCTTCGACGGGGGTCAAGGAGATCGCGACCTTCGGCGGCGACGTGGGCGATCTGGTTCCGGGGCCGGTTGCAAAAGCGCTTGCGGAACGGCTCTCCCGCTAGACCCGGCCGCCTCGGTCCGTGCGTGCGGGGTGGGCAGGAGCTTGCAGTTCCAAAGAGAAAGGCCACCCGCAGCCGGTGATGTGATCCGATGCGTAAGCTTTAGCGACCTCAAATGGACGTTCTAGTACTCATCGACAAGCTCGACGACCTGGTCCACAACGCCCGGCCGGTCCCGCTGACCGATCAGGTGCGCGTCGATCGCGAGGAGATCTACGACCTCCTCGACCAGATGCGCGCCACGATCCCGGAGGAGATCAAGCAGGCGCGGTGGATCGTCAAGGAGCGCCAGGAGATGCTCGCCGAGGCGAAGCGGGAGGCCGAGCGGATCGTCAAGGAGGCCCGCGAGCAGCAGGCCCGCCTCGTTGCGAACGAGGAGATCACCCGCCAGGCCGAGCGCGCGGCCGAGGAGATCGTCGAGGAGGCTCGCGAGCGCGAGCGTGAGATCCGCCTCGGTGCCGAGGATTACGCCGACGACATCCTCTCGACGCTCGAGGTCAACCTCCAGAAGTTCCTCCAGGCCGTGCAGCGGGGTCGCGACCGGCTCCAGGGCCGCGAGCGCGAGCCCTCCGAGATCGGCTGACTTGGCGGGTTAGTCCCGCTTATACGGGACTAAGTCGCCAACTCTCGTCGCTTTAGGCTGCGCCGGCGGTGTCCGAGCTGCTGCCCGACAGCGTGCGCTCCTTGATTGCCGAGGTCGACCGCGATCCCGGCGAGCTGACGATCAATCCGATCCAGGGCGGCGCCTCACGCGAGACGTGGCTCGTCACAGGCGCCCGGCACCGCTGGGTGGTGCGACGCGACCCCGAAAGATCTGTCTCTCTCGTCCCGATCAATGATGAATTCGAGCTGATCAAGTCGGCGAACGATGCCGGGGTGCCTGTTCCCCAGCCGCTTTTCCACGAACCGGCAGGCGGCCGCCTCGGGACGGCCGCCATGTTGATGTCCTTCGTCGGCGGCACCTCGGTGGCCCCACGCATCCTCCGCAAGCCCGAGTACGAGGCGGCGCGGGCAGGCCTCACCGCGCAGCTCGGGGAGGCGCTCGCGCGCATCCACTCGATCGAGCCGGCTACCCTCGATCGCGTCCTGCCGCCCGTCACGGGCGACCCGGCGCTTGCCCAGATCTCGGAATGGGAGCGCCAGCTCGATGAGATCGGTGAGCCACTGCCCGCAGTCGAGCTCGGGCTGCGCTGGCTGCGGTCGCACGCCCCAGATCCGGTCAAGCCTCGCCTGGTCCACGGTGACTTCCGGCTTGGCAACTTCATCGTCGACGAGGGCGGGCTGGCCGCCGTGATCGACTGGGAGCTCGCGCACCTCGGCGATCCGGCCGAGGACATCGGCTGGCTCTGCATCCGCTCCTGGCGCTTCGGCAACGACGACCAGCCGGTCGCAGGTGTGGGCGATCTCGAGGAGTTCCTGGGTGCGTATGAGGCCGCCGGCGGCGAGCCGCTCGACCGCGACCGGATCCGCTACTGGGAGGTGTTCGGCAACGTCAAGTGGGCGGTGATCTGTGCGCGGCAGGCGCACGACCACCTCACCGGCGTCCGCCGCAGCCACGAGCTCGCCTCGCTTGGCCGCCGGATCTGCGAGCCGGAGTGGGACACGCTCCGGCTGATTTTCCGTCCTTGACCCCGAAACCTGAACGGGATACGTTCGTCGAAGCCACCGGGGAGAACGCCATGGAGGGCGTACACACGAAGGGGTCTCGATTCGGGGCGACGCTCGTCGCTCTCGTCCTGGTCGCGGTCGTGCTGACGCTGGTAGCGGGCTCGGCAGCGGCAAATCCTGGCGACGTCTATGTCGCCGACTCGAACGCCCCGATTCCGAACGGGCCGGGCGCCATCTTCAGGATCGGCCCGGCCGGCGGTGATGCGACGCCGGTCGCGTCGGGCGGCCTGATGTCGAACCCAACCGGAATGGTCATGGGCAGGGACGGGAACCTGCTGATCGCCGACTTCGGTCAGGCCACCGGCAGCATCATCCAGGTCGACCCGCGCAGCGGTGGCGTCTCCACCTTCGCCTCTGGCCCGCCGTTCTCGTTCCCAAACGATCTGGCTTTTGGGCCCGACGGGATGCTCTACGTGATCGACTACGGCCCGGGCCCATCGTTCATCCCGACGATCATCCGGCTCGACCCGGGCAGCAGGGCCACGACACCGATCGCAACGGGCGGCGGCGAATGGGACCAAGCGGCGAGCATCGCCGTTTCGCGCGACGGGACGATCTTCTTCACCGACTTCGGTGATGAGGTGTTCAAGCGGGATCCGAGGACCGGCGCAATCACGAAGCTCGCCGAGAGCACGCTGCTCCTTGACGGCGCCGATGGCCTCGCTCTCTCACCGGACGACCGCACCCTGTTCGTGGCGAGCACGGCGGACGGGACGGGAAGCGGATTCTTTGGTCCACCCAACCGGGTCTCTCGGGTGGACACGGTCACCGGCGCGGTCTCCGCCGTCGCGACGCTCAGCGACTCGACCGCGGTCAGCCTCCTGCCGGATGGATCTCTGCTCAACAGTGATGTCGAGAAGGGCTCCGACGGCTTCGAAGGCATCCAGAGGATCAGCGGGATCGATGGGGGCACCCCGATGGTCTCCACGTTCTCCGCGGACTCGGAGTACCAGTATCCGCACGACACAGTGGTCGAGCCGCAACGGTGCGCCGGCCGGATTCCGACTGTGCTCGGCACGACGGGACCGGACAGGCTGGTCGGATCGCCGTTCCCGGACGTCTTCTCGACCCTGGGCGGCAAGGACAAGGTCAAGGCCGGAGGCGGCAATGACATCGTCTGTGGAGGGCCCGCCAAGGACAAGCTCGTCGGCGGTCCGGGCAATGACCGCCTGCTCGGCGAGCAGGGGAGGGACCTGCTCAAGGGGAGCAAGGGCAAGGATGTGTGCCGGGGTGGAAAAGGGGTCGACCGCGGCCGTGGCTGCGAGAAGGGTCAGGCCGGGTCGCACGAGGTTGGTTAGCCTCTCGGCGGAGCCCGCCCCCTTGATGCAGGACCGCCCGACCGCCCCGGAGCTGCTCGACGCCGTCGCCGAGTACCTGTTCGCCGAGCTGCGCCCCGAGGTGCCGCGGGAGCAGCGCTTCAAGGTGCTGGTCGCCGCGAATGTCTGCGCCGTCGTCGCGCGAGAGATCAGGGCGGGGGAGGAGCCGGACCGCCGGGACCTCGAGCTGTTCAACGAGCTGCTGGGCGAGGAGATCGGCGATGTCCGCCAGGCGGCCGCCGAGCTCTCACGGCGGCTCCGGTCGGGCGAGCTGGATGGTCGCATCGACGAGCTGGCGCCTCGCCTCGAGGAGCACGTGCGCCGCAAGCTCGAGATCGCGCGGCCCGGTTACGACGACGGCTAGAGGTCCGTCCGGTGGCTCCCGGCCCGCCCGGCGTCGCTCTTCTCGTAGAAGTGACCGAGCAACTGCATGGTCTCCTCGGGGTCCGCGCAGGTGTAGGCGTTCCAGGCCTCGGCTCGGAGCTGCTCGTCCAGCGTCTTGCCGACCGTGTCCAGGATCGTCTGCTTGGCGGAGCGGACGGCGCGCTGCGAGTTCCGCAGGATCTGCCGCGCGACGGTCTCGGCCTCCTCCATCAGGCGATCGTGCGCGACGACCCTCGAGACCAGGTTGCACTGCAGGGCACGCTGGGCGTCGATCGGCTCCGCGGTGAGCAGCATCTCCAGGGCGATGCCGGTGCCGCAGGTGTTGACCAAGCGGACGATGCCGCCGTCGCCGTGGTGGAAGCCGCGCCGCGCCTCGAAGGAGCCGAACATGGCCCGCTCGGAGGCGATCCGGATGTCGCAGGCGAGCGCGGTCTCGAGGCCGCCGGCGAGCGCCCAGCCGTTGATCGCCCCGACGATCGGCTTGTAGATGCGGTGCATGCCGCGGGTGAAGCCGTTCAGCCCGAGCTCCGCGATCTGCCGGAGGTCGTCGGGCTTCTGGTCGGCGATGATCGGCGGGATGTACTCCTTGAGGTCCGCGCCGGCGCAGAACGCGTCGCCGGCGCCGGTGAGGATCGCGACGTCAACCGAGTCGTCCTCGGCGAAGTCGGCCCAGGCGGCGATCATCGCCCGGTGGACCTCGGGGCTGACGGCGTTGCGGGCCTCGGGACGGTTGATCGTCACGTAGGCGATCCGGTCGCGCTTCTCGTAGAGGACCACGCCCTCGTCGGCCGAGGGCGGCGGTCCCGGCCGCTCGGGGTTGTGGTGGGTCATCTCGCTCCTTTCAGTCGTAGGTGGCCCGCACGACGGCGAGGTCGTCGGCGGTCCAGGTGATCTCGCCGCCGCACCACTCGGCGAGCTCCTCCGCGGTGTCCGGGAAGTCGAAGCCGGGCTCGATCGGGGTGACCTGCTTCTCGGCCTTGACGACGTCGCCGATTACCAGCGCCCGGGACTGTTCGCGAACGCGGCGGAACAGCGTGCGCTTGGCGTCGTCCTTCAGGTGATGGACCGAGAGCACCGAGATCACCAGATCCCACGGTCCGTCCGGTAGCGGGTCCTCCATGCGGGCGAGCTGGACGTCGTCGTACTCCTGGCGGAGATGGAAGACCATCTCCGGGCTCGAGTCGAGCCCAATCACCCAGGCGTCCGGATAGGCCTCAAGCAGGACCCGGGTGGTCTCCCCGGTCCCCATGCCGAGCTCGAGGACGCGGTCGGGTGCGAAGGGGATGGCGTCGATCGCCGCCCGCTGGAGCTCGTCGTAGCGCGGGACCTCCGCCCGGATCTCCTCCAGGTACGTCGCCGGGTTCCAGTGGAATTGCGCCGCCAAGGTGCCTCGCTACCCTCGGAGCGAGTGTATGCGGAAGGCGGAATCGTCGATCTCGAGCGTCTGGCGCTGTCCCATGGGCAGGCCCGCGCGCTCGATCTCGAGGTAGGGCTCGACCCGATCGAGCTCGGCGGCCAGGATTACTCGCCCGCCGGGGGCGGGAGTGAGGCCCGGCTCGACGTCTCGAAGACCAGCACCGGCTACGCGCTCAGGCTGCGCCTCTCGACCGAGGTCACGGGGCCATGCGTCCGCTGCCTCGAGGACGGCACGAATGAGATCGAGATCGACTCGCGTGAGGTCGATCAGAGAGGCACGGCGGACGAGGAGCTCCGCAGCCCCTACGTCAGCGAGGGCAACCTCGACGTGGATCGCTGGGCGAATGACGCGCTAGTGCTGGCCTTCCCCTCGCAGCCTCTCTGTCGTGACGACTGCGCCGGGCTCTGCCCGGTGTGCGGTGAGTCGCTCAACGACGCCGACCCAGAGGCGCATCGCCACGAGCGCGGTGGCGACCCCCGGATGGCGAAGCTCAAGGATCTCAAGCTGGAGTAGCTATCCTGCCGCGGCCATGGCGGTCCCCAAGAAGCGACAGTCGAGGACGCGGCGCGACAAGCGGCGCGCCCAGCACAAGGTCTCAGCGCCGCGGCTGAACGAGTGCCCGCGCTGCCACAGCCCGCGGCTGCCGCATCGCGTCTGCCCGACCTGCGGTACCTACGCCGGTCGCGAGGTGATCCGCCACGAGGTGACGGAGACGGCGCCCGAGCCGGCCTCGCCGCAGGAGTAGGTTCGCCTCAACCTCACCTGTTGCGCTGCCGGAACCCGAACTCGGCGGCCACCGTGACGCCGTCGGTCGTGGGGAAGGCGTCCGTGATCCCGGGAACGGCGGCGATGCCAACGTCTCGGAATCTCGGCTTGAGGAGACGAGCCCGATGCGGGGGGCTGTCCAGCCAGGCTTGAACAACGGCGTTGGGCGTGCTCGTGTCCGGTCCGGCGCCCCTCAGCGTCTCGCCGACGATCCAGGCCCAGCCCGGGCGGATATAGCCCAGGAAGCGCAGCCGCCCGATCACCGTCGAGCAGTTGTTCTTTCCCGCCAGGCAGCCGTGGTGTCCGTAGAACTCCCCGGAGAACATCGAGGTCACGTAGATCTCTCCGGCGTCGTGCAGCAGCCCGTTGGGACGAAGTGGCCGTAGGTGGTTCTCCGCGCGGCGCTCGTTGATCCCGCAGAGGATGGAGCGCTCGAAGTCCTGCATCGCGATCCCCGTCGCGTTGGCGTCGGCGTTCGGGCACACCTGGGTGGCCGCCGTCGCGGTTCCTGAACTCAGAGCCCCGATCCCCAATGTCGCCATGAACACGGCGAGCATGAAGGCCGTCCTGGCCGCGAATGCGAACACGGACGCGACCCTATCCCGTGCGTCCGGCTCGCTACCACCGCACTAGTCCGCGATCTGGGATCAGTGGTATTCCGCAGCGTCACGGTGGGCGGCGGAACCCCAGCCGGTACCGTGCCGCGGGTGAAACCGGTGGCCCTCGATGCCTACGGCGCGGACGGTGGACCGGCGGTAGCGCTCGAGGGCGCACGGCTCGCCGCCTCCGACGGCATCCCGGTCCGCCTCTTCGGCCCCTCGGGGCTCGAGGTCGGGGCGGGGGTCGAACTCGACCCGACGACCGAGTGGATCGGGAACGAGGCGGAGCCCGTCGCGGCCGTGCGCTCGACCCCCGAGGCCTCGATCGTCCGGGCGGCGGCGGCCGTCGCCGACGGGAGTTGCAGCTCGCTCGTCAGCGCGGGCTCGACCGGCGCGACGATGACGGCGGCGCTGTTCGCGCTCAAGCGCGCCCAGGGAGTGCACCGGCCGGCGCTCGCCGTGCAGATCCCCGTGCCCGGGCGGGAAGGACCGCCGCTACTCCTCCTGGACTGCGGTGCGAATACGGACGTCCGGCCCCAGCACCTGATCCAGTTCGCCTTCCTCGGCTCGGCGTTTAGCCGCGCGGTGCTCGGCGCCGAGGATCCCCGGGTCGCGTTGCTCTCGGTCGGAGAGGAGCAGAAGAAGGGGCGCGCCGACGTGGTCGAGGCCCATGAGGCTCTCGCCAGGTCGGATGGAATCCGCTTCATCGGGAACCTCGAAGGCCGTGACCTGCTGACGGGTGAGGCAGACGTCGTGGTGACCGACGGGTTCACCGGCAATGTCACCCTCAAGACCCTCGAGGGGACGGCCAAGGCGGTCGCCGAGGCGGTGCGGCAGGCTGCCCGGTCGAATCCGATGGCCGCCGCCGGGGGCCTGCTGCTGCGGCCCGCCCTGGGCGGCCTGCGTCGCGGGATGGATCCGAACTCGGTCGGCGGGGCGATCCTGCTCGGCCTGCGCGGTGTCGCCGTGGTCGCTCACGGCAGCTCGGCGCCCGAGGGCATCGCGAACGCCGTGCACCTGGCCCAGCGCGCGATCGAGGAGCGCGCTGTGGAGCGCACCGCCGAGCTGCTTGCCTCCTCGGGTGCGACGCGCGAGGCGCTCCGCGAGACGGCGGAGGCGGGGGAGCGATAAGCGATAATGGCCGCGATGCATCGCGAAGAGGTGATGAAGCTGGTGCGTGATCACCTGAGCACGGAGCTCGAGGTCGCGCCGGAGCGCATCCAGCCGGAGACCCGGTTCCGCGACGACCTCGATGCCGACTCCCTCGACCTCTACGAGCTCGTCATGGAGCTCGAGGATCGCTACGGAATTCGCGTGAGCGAGGAGGAGGCGGCGGAGATCGAGACCGTCGGCGACGCCGTCGACTTCGTCACAGCGCGCGTGCCCGCGACATAGGAGGAAGGCGGCAACCTGATCCGATGACACCCGGCACCGCCCAGCTGGCGGAGCTGTTCGCGGACACCCCCGAAGAGCTGCGCCGGCAGGCACTCTCCCACTCGTCCTGGGTCGAGAAGCGCACCGACTCCTATGGTCGACTCGCCTTTCTCGGCGACAGCGTGCTCGGTCTCTCGGTCGCCGCGCTGCTCTTCGAGCAGCACCCCGATGCGGACATCGGGGAGCTCACCAAGATCCTCAACCAAGCGGTCAGCGGCCGTGCCTGCGCCGCCGTCGCCCGGGAGATGGGACTGCCGGAGCTGCTGTCCGAGCGGGCTCCCGCCGACGGCGACGGGCTCCCGGTGGAGACGCTGCTCGCTTCGGAGCGGACCCTCGCTTCGGTCTGCGAGGCCGTGATCGGCGCCTGCCATCTCGCGCATGGCTTCGAGCGAACCTCCGTCGCCGTCGTGGACGCCTTCGGTGAGGAGGTCGAGCAGGCGACCCGCGAGCGCCTCGACTTCAAGTCCGAGCTCCAGGAGCGACTCGCGCGGGACGGGGCGATGGTCAGCTACGAGGTGTCGAGCGAGGAGGGGCCGCCGCACGATCGCCGCTTCGAGATCCGCGCGACGGTGGGCGGGGACGAGGTGGGCGTCGGCTCAGGGCGGAGCAAGAAGGAGGCTGAGCAGGCCGCCGCGCAGCGCGCGCTCGAGAACCTCAGGGGATAGAGATGCGAGGGTGCTCCGCAGGCGAAGCCGAGGAGCAACCCGTTTAAAGAAGTGCGTCCGGGCGAGTCGCGAGCCTGTGCCCGGCTGCAACCCTTCCCACTTCCATGTACCTGAAGGCGATCAATCTGAAGGGCTTCAAGTCCTTCCCCGACCGCACCCGGCTCACCTTCTCGCCGGGCGTCAGCGTGATCGTCGGGCCGAACGGTTCCGGCAAGTCCAACATCACGGACGCGGTGCTCTGGGCGCTCGGCGAGCAGAGCCCGACCGCGATCCGCGGGCACCAGATGCGCGACGTGATCTTCGCGGGCGGCAACGGCCAGTCGCCGCGCCGGTTCGCAGAGGTCGAGGTGGTGATTGACAACTCCGAGGGCCGCGCGGCCAGCGACTTCTCCGAGATCTCCATCTCGCGCCGGATCGAGCGCAACGGTGAGGGCGAGTACCGGCTGAATGGTGCGCGCTGCCGGCTCACCGACATCCTCGAGGCGCTGTCCGACACCAACATGGGCCGCGAAGCGCATTCCGTGATCAGTCAGGGCAAGGTCGAGCAGATCGTCCACTCCAAGCCCAGGGACCGCCGCATGCTGATCGAGGAGGCCGCGGGACTCGGGAAGCACCGCAAGCGCCGCCACAGCGCCCAGCTCAAACTCGACCGCACCAGGGACAACCTGGAGCGGGCGATGGATGTGGAGCGGGAGGCCCGCTCGCGGCTCCGCCCCCTGAAGCGCCAGGCCGAGGCGGCCGAGCGCACCGCCAAGATCGAGCGCCAGTCGAACGAGCTGCGTGCGCGGACCGTCGCCCACGAGCTTCGCGATCAGCAGCAGCGCCTGGCCGCCGCCGAGTCGAAGCTCGCCGAAGTCCGCGCCAAGCGCGACTCCGTCGAGAAGCGCTTCGAGGAGGTGCGCGCCCGCCGCACCGAGATCGAGGAGCGGATCGCGGCAGGCGAGGAGGGCCGGCGGCGGCACGGGGAGCTGCTCGCGGAAGCCCGTGCGGCAACCGAGCGCGTTCGAGCCAGGGCGGAGTCCTTTGAGCTCGCCGAGCGGGACCTGCGCAGCGCGCTGGGCGAGCGGCAGCTGAGGCTCGACGCTCTCGACGAAGAGCCCGACGAGGGGGCCGGAGCGGCCCGGATCGCGGAGCTCGAGGCGGAGTTGGCGAAGCTCGACGAGGATGCCTCCGAGGAGGGCGCTCGCCTTCGCCGGGAGGCGAGTGAGGCGGAGGCTCGCCGGGCGGAGGCGAAGCGCACGCTCGAGCCCTTGGAGAGCGCCGAGGAGGAGGCGCGGGCGGCGCTCCAGTGGGCGACGCAGATGCATCAAATGGCGCGCGCCGAGGCGCAGAAGGCCTCGGAGCGGCGGGCCGCGCTCGCCGGGGAGCTGGCAGCGGTGGAGGCAAAGCTCGCGGCGGCGGCGGTCGAGGGCGAGCACGAGGCTCTGGCGGGAATGCTCGAGACTGGCTCCGGTCTGGAGCGGGCCGTCTCGGCGGCGCTCGGCGAGCGGCTGCGTGCCTCGATCGTCGATTCGCTAAGCGAGGGGCGGGAGCGGCTCTCGGGGGCCGAGGGCGCGGCGCGGGCACTACTCGCTTCAGGGTCAAAGACCGACCCTTCTGCGCCCCCGAAGGAGGGTGCCCGCCGCCTGCTCGACCTGGTCGAGGCCCGAGGCGAGGCTGGGCCGATCACCGAACGCCTTCTCGCCGACACCTGGCTCGTCGATGAGCTCGATGGCCTGGCGGACGACTTCAGCGGAGTGGCGGTCACGGTCGAGGGCGAGTGCTACGACGCGGCGATCGGCGAGATCCGCCGCCTGCCGCGCGAGGGCACCGATCCGGCGCTCGCGGCGCGCTCGGAGCGCGAGGAGCTCGCCTCGCGGCTCGCCCAGCGCGAGCAGACGGCGGAGCGGACGAAGCGGGACCTGGAGCGCGCCGAGGCCGCTCTGGGCGAGGCTCGCACGGCGGAGGAGGCCGCGCAGGTCGAGCTGCGTACGGCTCGCCGCGAGCTCGACGAGGCAGCCGAGGAGGCGAGCCGGACCGCCTGGCTCGCCGAGCGGCATGCCGAGCGCGCCGACGACGGGTCCGGCTCGGCCATTCAGCGCGCCAAGGTCGAGGCCGAGCTGGGGGCGGAGCGCCGCCACGCCGAAGCCGCCCAGCGCGCCCGCGAGAAGCACGTACGTGACCGCGAGGAGCTAGAGCGGCGAATCGCCCTCGAGCGCGACACCCTTCCCGCCCTGGCTCGGGGCCGGGACGCGCTCCTCCGCCTGGCGGCGGCGCTCGAGCGCCGCGCGACGACCCTTGCCGCGGCCGCGAAGGACGACGGCGGCGACGTCGCGGCCGAGCTCCGCGAGTGCTCCCAGCAGGAGGTCGGGCTACAGGTGGAGCTGCGGGACGCGAGCGAGGCGATGACCACCGCCGAGGTCGAGGCGACCCAGCTCCGCGGACGTCGCGACGAGAACGCCGCCGAGCTCGGCCGGCTCGGAACCGCGCTGGGCGAGCAGCTCGACGTCGCGAGCGAGCCGCTCTCGGAGGAGGAGCGCCAGGAGATCGAAGCCAAGCTCGCCCGCCTGGAGCGGAGTCGCGAGCAGATCGGGCCCGTGAACCCGCTGGCCGAGCGCGAGTACGCGGAGGCGCGCGAGCACGTCACGGAGCTCGCCGACCAGCGGAAGGACCTCGAGCACGCGATCACCGAGCTGCGCGCCCTGATCAGGCGGACGGACCGCGAGATCACGGCGGCCTTCGAGGAGACCTTCGCGGCGGCCGCACGCGGCTTCGAGGAGATGGTCGCGGCGCTCTTTCCCGGCGGGAAGGGCCGCCTGCGGCGGGTCGACCTGGGCGGAGCGCCGAGGCCGTTCGCCGGCCAGGCCCCGGAGACGGACGGCGAGGAGGACGAGGACGAGGAGCTCACCCCACCCGACGACGACGGCGGGGTCGAGATCG
Source organism: Actinomycetota bacterium (assembly GCA_046731495.1). Taxonomy (GTDB): domain Bacteria; phylum Actinomycetota; class Thermoleophilia; order Solirubrobacterales; family 70-9; genus DASUPK01. The sequence continues at coordinate 11,291 of JBKPLC010000015.1, forward strand.
AGGTCACACCGGCCGGGAAGTCGACGCGCCGGCTCTCGCTGCTCTCGGGCGGGGAGAAGTCGCTCGTCGCCCTCGCCTTCGTCTTCGCCGTGCTGATGGCGCGGCCGTGCCCCTTCTACATCCTGGACGAGGTCGAGGCCGCGCTCG
>JBKPLC010000016.1:0-25101 GCA_046731495.1 Actinomycetota bacterium
TGGGCGAACATCCGGTGCCCGACCATCGCGGCGCCCGCGGCGAGGGCGGTGTAGGAGGCCTCCGAGCAGGGCGGGAAGAGGATGCGGTCGCCGTACTGCTTCTGGAAGGGCTCGAACTGCATGCCCTCGGGGCCGATCCCGAGCACCTCGTTGCCCATCACGACGAAATTCGGGTCCTCCTCCATGAATCGGGTGAGGACGTCGAGGATGGCGTCGGCGTAGTTCTTCTGCGGCATCGTGACTCCTTACGCGAAGACGTGGTCGAGGGCGGACTCGGCGCTGGGGCGCGGGCTCTCGAGCGCGAACTCGCGGGCCTCGGCGATCTGGCCCTTCGTTCGCTCGTCGATCTCCGCGAGCTTCTCCTGGTCGGCCTCGCCCGAGTCGAGCAGCTTGCGCGAGTAGATCAGGACCGGGTCGTGGTTCCGGTACCAGTCCTCGTGCTCGCCCGACATCTTCGACTCGTCCCAGGCCATCGAGATGTCGAGCTCGCCGGTGACCAGCTGCGGCCAGAGGGGCTGGCTCCCCGCCCAGCGCTCGGTCACGGCGTGAATGAAGTAGGGCCCCTTGCGCGCCCGGCAGTGCTCGACCGCCTTCTCGCTCAGCGCGTTGACCGCCTCCAGGTCCCGCCCGTCGACCGTCTCGCACGGGATCCCGAACGTCTTGGGAATCGTGGTCAGGTCCTCGACGGCCGAGACCGAAGTGGGGAAGCCGCCTCCGGCCGAGCCGAGCGCGCCGGGGCTGTTGTTCTCGCAGACGAACAGCACGGGCAGGTCGTAGTAGGCGGCGAGGTTGAGGGACTCGTAGGCGATCCCCTCCTCGAGCGCGCCGTCGCCGAACAGCCCCACCGCGATCGCGTCACCGCTCTCCTGCTTGAGGGCGAAGCCCGCGCCGTTGGCCAGCGAGATGCTGCCGCCGACGATCGATGAGGTCGAGATGAAGCCGAGGTCGGGGTCGCTCATGTGAAGCGTCCCGCCGGCGCCCTTGTTCAGTCCGGTCTCGCGGCCCAGGATCTCGGCGAGTGCCTTCTTCGGATCGGAGCCGCGGGCGATGATGTGACCGTGGTTCCGGTGGTGGGTCGCGAGCTTGTCATCGGGCCCGAGGGCCTCCATCAGGCCTACGCCGGTCGACTCCTGCCCGATGTAGAGGTGGTAGTGAGTCATGAACGCCTCGTCCTCGTGGAAGAGCTTGTCGACGGCCTCCTCGAAGCGCCGGATGAGCATCATCCGCTCGAGAGCGCTCAGGCGACGGTCCGCGTCCCAGCTCATCCCTTTCCCCCTCCTCCGTTGGTGCTGGCTCGACTCAGGTACGCCGTGTGGAGCAGCTCCGGGTTCTTCTTCAACTCGTCCGCGGTCCCCGAGAACCGGATCTGACCACCGCCCATCACGTACGCCTCGTTCGCCATGCCCAGCGCGATGGTGGCGAACTGCTCGATCAGGAGCACGCCCGCCCCGGACTTGGCGAGCGCCTCGATCGTCGGGATCAGCCGCTTGACGACCACGGGGGCGAGGCCCAGCGAGAGCTCGTCGATGAGGATGAACTTCGGTTTGGACACCAGCGCCTGGGCCAGCACGACCATTTGCTGTTCCCCGCCGGAGAGGGATCGCGCGCGGGTCCCGAGCCGCTGCTTCAGCTCCGGGAACATCTCGAGGGCGTACTTCATGCCTTCGACGGCGTCCCCGCGGGAGAGCGAGTAGGTCGCCACGCGGAGGTTGTCCTCCACCGTGAGCTCGGGGAGCAGACGCCGTCCCTCGGGGACGACCGCAACGCCCGCCGCCCGGATCTTCTCCGGTCGGCGATGAGAGAGGTCGGTGCCGTTCAGCTTCACGGATCCGGACTCCGGCCGCAGGACGCCGCTGACGGCGAGCACGAGGCTCGACTTTCCGGCTCCGTTGGGGCCGAGCAGCGCGGTGACCTCGCCTGGATCCACTCGCAGCGAGACGTCTCGGACCACGGGTCGGCCGCCACGCGCCACCGTGACCCCCTCCAGGGTGAGCACGTCCCCGTTCTTCCCGGCGCCCGTTTCCTTGGAGGGCTCCGCCGCCGCGGGCTTCCTCTTCAGGGTGGGCCTCATGCCTCCTCCGCGACCTCCTCCGAGCCGAGATAAGCCTTGATGACCTGTTCGTCGCGAAGCACCTCGTCGGTCGGGCCCGACGCGATCAGCTTGCCGAAGTCGAGCACCGACGTGACCTCGCAGCAGGCCGACACCAGGGTCATGTCGTGGTCCACCAGGATCACGAGCGCTCCGATCTCCTCGGGGATCCTGCGGATCACGCTGCCCATGTGCTCGGTCTCCTCGTCGGGGAGGCCCGCCGCCGGCTCGTCGAGCAGCACCGCGCGAGGCTTGCCGACGACCGCCCGCGCGATCTCGACCAGGCGCCGCTCGCGCGCGCCGAGCGTCCCGACCTTGGCGGCCGGATTCCGGTCTCCGAGCCCGACGAACTTGAGGGCGCCGATCACATCCTCGCGTCGGGAGCTGCCGCCGTTTCGGCTCGAATGCTCCTCGACCATGGCGACGTTGTCGTAGAGCGAGAGCTCCTCGATCGCCTGCTCGGTCTGGAAGGTTCTTCGCAGGCCCCAGCGCGCGCGCCGGTAGTCGGCCATCGCGAGCAGGTCCTCGTCGAATGCGGTGACCGAGCCGCCGGCCGGCTTGACGAAGCCGCTGAGCACGTTGAAGAAGGTGGTCTTGCCGGCGCCGTTCGGGCCGATCAGGCCGCAGGTCCCGCCGGGGAAGGTGACGGTCATCTGGTCGATCGGCTTGACGCCGCCGAACCGGACCTCGAGGTTCTCGACCTTGATCACTCGGACCCCGCCGTCCCGGCCGGGCGCGCCCCGGGGCTGCCTACGAGTCTCCACAGGAAGCGCCCCAGCCTCGCCATGTCCTTCGGGAATTGGTCGACCAGGCCCGCCGGCGCGGTGGTGAGCACCTGGATCACCCCGAGGCCGAACAGGATGGTGAGCAGATCGGCCGGCAGCCCCCAGTTGTCAAGCAGGGCGGGGAGCAGCTTGATCAGCATGCCCGCGACCACCGCCCCCCAGAGGCTGTAGATCCCGCCCATCAGGACCACCGCCAGCAGGATGATGTTGTCCTGGGTGGGGAAGGTGAGGTTGTAGAGCGTCCCGACCTCGGCGGCCAGCAGGGCGCCCGCCACCCCGGTCATGAAGGAGGCGAGCGCGAAGGCCCACATCTTGTAGAGGCTGATGTTGACCCCGGCGGCCAGCGCCGCCGGCTCGGACTGCCGGATCGTCGCCCACGCCCGCCCGGGCTTGCCGCGCACATGCCAGAGGGCGAGCGCGAACATCAGCGCCGCCCAGATCAAGCAGTAGCGGAAGAAGGCGTCATCCCCCACCGCGATGCTCGGGCGACGAATGATCTGGGCCCCGGTCGTCGCGTTGGTGTGGCCGAGGAAGCCACCGCCGCCGTTCGGGAAGTCCGTGGCCGCAATCACGACGGTGATCGCACCGGCGAGCATCAGGGTGATCAGCGCGAGGTAGAGCCCGCTGACCCGCAAAGCGGGCAGGCCGATCAGACAGCCGAGGCCCATCGTGATCAGGCCGGTCATGATCGTGACGACGGGGAAGGGCAGGCCCGTCGCGAACAGCAGCCTGGCGCCGACCCAGGCGCCCAGGGCGAGTAGGGCCACCTGGCCGAGCGAGACGAGGCCGACCCGGCCCATCAAGAGGCCCAGGCCCAGGGCAACGATCGTGTAGATCACGACCGACGTCGACACGTCCGTCCAGTAGGAGCTCAGCATTCCCGGCAGGACGAGGAAGACGAACGCGAAGAGGGCGGCGATCACCGCGACACGGATGCGCTCGCCCCTCTCGAGCCGGATGATCGGCCCCAACCCGCGCTCGATCAACCCGGGCTTGGCGGCCGGGGCGGCTGCCGGATCCGTCTCCGGTGGCTTCGCCGGCTGCTTGGTTGCCTCAGCCTCGGCCATTGCCAAGCCCCGTTCCGGTGAACGAGATCTCGCGCTTGCGCGAGATCCAGAGCAGCGCGACCGTGGCGAGCACGAAGGGCGCCATGTTGCGGTACTCGGAGATCGAGGTGATCGGCGTCGCCAGGGCGCTCACCAGCCCCACGACGAGCGCCGCGAAGAACGTGACCACCAGCGACCGCAGCTGCGCGATCAGGGCGGCCGCCAGCGACGAGATCACCAGGAAGGTCAGGCTGACTGCATCGAGGCCGACCAGGTCTGAGAGCAGCAGCCCGGAGACTCCCGAGAGCACCCCGGAGACGAGCCAGGCCTGCGCCTCGACCCAGCGCACCGGGACACCCAGCGTTGCGGTGATCTCGCGATCGTTGGCGAGGCCCCGCATCGCCGTCCCGAGCTTCGTGTACTGCAAGAACGCGGCTGTGCCGAAGACGACGACCACACCCAGGCCGAATGCGACGACCTGCGTCCAGGTGACGGCGACGCTGCCGATGTCGAAGGCGTGGGTCGAGGTCGGGAGCACCTGCGAGCGGGCCTTGTCGCTCCAGATCCACGACATGGTGCCCAGCAGGATCAGCGCCAGGCCCAGAGTCGCGGTCGCCTTCACCAGCGCGTCGCGCTTGGCCAGTGCCGGACCGAGCAGCACGCCGTAGATCAACGTCACGCCGGCCGCGAAGAGAACCGCCACTCCGTAACTCGGCCACTCCGGCCACAGCGAGTTGTTGATCAGGTCCCAGGCGATCAGGGCGGACATCGCCCCGACCGCGCCGAAGGCCAGGTTCAACACCCCCGTGGTCCGATAGAGAACCACCATCCCGGCCCCCGACAGGGCGTACACCCCGCCGAGGGCCAGGCCGGTGACGATGAAGGGCTGGAACTCTGACCAACTGGGCATTACCGGTTCACAGCCCCCCGATCAACCTGCTCCGCCGGTAAGGCTCGGATCCGCCGCCTCGATCTGGCGGACCTTCGCGATGTCCGGCTCGTCCTCGCTGATCTCGAAGCAGTCCTCCTTGATGACCATGTGGCCGCTGTCCGGCGTGCTGGTCCAGTCGACGTTGTTCGGGATGTGCAGCGGCGCGTGCCCCGTGTACCAGGGCCGGCACAGGATGTCCGTCTTCTGGTTCTTCAGGGCGAAGACCGCCTGACTGACGCTCTGCAGCGTGTAGTCCCCCTTCACGGTCTCCAGCGCGTTGGTCATGAACTCGCCCATCAGGTAACCCATCTGGCTGAAGCTGCCCAGGCCGCCGGTCACGCTCTGGCCGTACTTCTTGATCACCGACCGGTAGAGCTCGGAGTCGGGACCGTCGAAGTCGGTCACGTTGAGCTCGGCGTTGACGAGCAGCTTGCCGTCCCACTTCGCTCCCAGCGCCTGCGCCAGGAAGTCGGTGTTACACGGCGTCGAGCAGCCCCATGCCTTGACCTTGTCCTCGAGGCCCTGCTGCTGGGCGGCCTGGAGGATCTTCAGCGCCTCGGGCGGCGTGAAGTTGAGGATCACGCCTCCGTTCGGACCGGCCTGCTGGGTCAGCTTGACCGCGATCGAGTTCGCGTCCTGAATCGGGACGTTGTCGGTGTTCTCCTGGATCGGGATACCAGCCGCGTCCGCGACGATCTTCGGTCCGGCGGCGATGTAGCCGGTACCCGGGACGTTCGACTGATCGAACGAGATCTTGTCGACGTCCTGGCGGATCACGGCCTGGACGGCGCCGTCCGAGCTGTAGCGCGGCCCCATGTTGACCGGGATGCTGTTCGGGCTGGCCCAGCACGACGGGGCGATGCCGGCGTTCAGGACCGGGATGCCCTTCGACTCGTAGTAGCCGTGGTTGACGTCGCACTCGATCAGGCTGAAGCCGCCGGCCATGCCGACGACGCCCTCCGTCTCGACGAGCTTCCGAGCCAGCGCGGCGTCCTGAGCGGGGTCGGTCTGCTCGGTCTCCGCGATGTACTGAATCGGGTGGCCGTTCACACCGCCATTGGCGTTCACGCAGTCGAAGTAAGCCTTCGCCGCGTTCTCACCGTCGGTGAAGTCCGTACCGGGTTGCTTCGTTGCAATCGCCCCGATCTTGATCGGGCTGCCTGTCGGCTTCTCACCGTTTCCGTTCCCGCACTTCGGATTGTCAACGACGGATCCTGCGTTGCTCTCCTTCTTGCCGCTGCCGCCGCATGCTGCGACGACGAGCGACAGGCCGGCCGCGATCACCACCAGCGTGGCTATGGATCGACCTCTTTTCGAGCCGAAGAACCTCTTCACCGATCTCTCCTCCTCTATTGCTGTCTCCGGGCGGTCCCGGCGGCAGTGCCGGTGATCCTATACCAAGAAAGTCATTGCGTTTGGTTTGTTTTCTATTTGCCTTTACTGGAGCCCAAATCGAGCAGTCGCGCGGCGTTCTCCTTGAGGATCAGCGGCCTCACGTCGTCATCGATCTCGAGGCGCTCGAAGTCACTGAGCCAGCGATCCGGCGTGATCATCGGGTAGTCCGAGCCGAACAGGACCTGCCGCTTGAGCAGGGTGTTGGCGTAGCGGACGAGCTGGGGCGGGAAGTACTTCGGGGACCAGCCGGAGAGGTCGATGTGGACCTCGGGCTTGTGCATGGCGATCGAGATGGCCTCGTCCTGCCAGGGAAAGGAGGGGTGCGCCAGGACGATCGGCAGCTCGGGGAAGTCGGCGGCCACGTCGTCCACGTAGATGGGGTTTGAGTACTTGAGCCGGACACCGCCGCCCCCGGGCAGCCCCGAGCCGATCCCGCTGTGACCCGTGTGGAAGAGGGCGGGCAGCCCGGCCTCGGCGATCACCTCGTACAGCGGATAGGCGGCGCGATCGTTGGGGAAGAACGCCTGCAGGTTCGGGTGGAACTTGAAGCCGCGGACGTCGTGCTCGTCGATCAGTCTGCGAGCCCGCTCGGCCGCGTCCGGGCGGGCGGGGTCGACGCTCGCGAACGGGATCAGGACGTCGGAGTACTCGGCCGCGCCCTCGAGGACCTCCTCGTTGGACACCGGCGGACGGCCCGACTGCGACTCCCAGTCCACGGTGAAGACGACGGCCGCCATCCCGCGTTCGCGGTAATAGGCGCCCACGTCGTCAATGGTGGGGGTGCCGCCGCCGTCGCGGAAGTACTTCTGGGAGGCCTCGCGGAGCTTCGGCGGGATCGGGTCGTGACCCGCCTTCGAGACCTCGACGTGGGTATGGACGTCGATCGCCTTGACGGCGTCGACGTCGATCACGATGGTGATCTCGTCTCGACCAGCTCGGCGAGCCCGTCCTTCAGGACCGTCTCCCCGGCTCCATCCATGGCGTCGAATGAGATCGCGCCATCCCGCGCGGGCCGAACCCGCGTGGTCAGGGCGTCGCCGGGCCTCATCGGCCGCGAGAACCGCACAGCGAGCCGGCGGATCGCGGACGGGTCGTCGATCTCCTGCGAGTCGAGCACCGCCCGTCCCGCAAAGGCCATCAGGCAGAGCCCGTGGACGATGATCCCGGGTAGCCCCGCCGCCCTGGCGACGTCGTCATCCAGATGGAATGCGTTGTGGTCGCCGGAGGCCTCGGCGTATCTCTGCGTCTGGTCCTCCGCGATCGGATAGGCGGGCGAGGCGACCGGCTCGGACCGCGCCAGCTCTTCGGGCATCCGATGGTCCGGGGCCTCCTCGCCGCCGCCGGTCCCACCCGTGATGCCGCGGTAGAACTCGGTCACGTACTGCTCGTTCAGCAGGCGATCGTCGGCGTCGCGGCTCTCGGTCTTCAGCACCACGGTCGTGCCGGATTCCTTGACGTGGACTCCCACGGCCGCGGCACGGGATCGCACCGTCATCCCGGCCTGGATCGGCGTCGAGATCCGGATGTCCTGATCGCCGTGGACGACCCGCGGCCGGGCCTCCTCGGGCGCGACGGACCTCGCCGCCTCCTGCAGGACGTCCCAGACCGGGACGATTGCGAAGACGGGGGTCGCGATCCGCCCGTCGAGGGCGATGGACGACGTCTCGTTCGTGGCCATCGCGTAGGTGCTCAACGCGTCCTTGCCGACCGACCGCGATCGGCCCGGGGTCCACTGCCCCAGCGCATCCAGGTTGAATTGCACTGCTCTCCTTATATGGGGGGACTGGGTGGCGGCCAGAACCTAACGCCCTAGAACGGATAGCTCGCGGGCTCGGGCTGCTCGGTGATCCAGCGCACCTCGGTGAACTCCTCGACGCTGAAGTGGCCCCCGAAGCGGCCTCCGTTGCCGGAGGCGCCTCGCCCACCGAAGGGCGCCAGGGGATCGTCGTAGACGGTGGAGTCCATGATGTGGACCAGACCGGTGTCGAGCCTGTCGGCCAGCTCACGACCGCGCTCGTGCGAGGACGTGTAGACGGCGCCGGAGAGCCCGTACTCCGTGTCGTTCGCGAGCTCCACCGCCTCGTCCTCCGAGGAGAAGGTCATCACCGGGGCAACCGGCCCGAAGATCTCCTCGTTCCAGGCGCGCATGTCCCGGCTGACATTGGCGAGGACCGTCGGCGGGAAGAAGGGCGGGTCGGCCTTACCGCCGGCACGCAGGTCGGCCCCGGCCTTGACCGCATCGTCGACGATCTCCTGAACCCGGTCGATCTGGCGGCGATTGATGATCGGTCCCAGCGCCACCTCCTCCGAGCCCGGGTCCCCGACGGGAAGCCGGGCCGCGCGCTCGGCGAGCTTCGAGATGTATTGATCGGCGACCGACTCATGCACCAGGTGCCGTCCAGAGGCCATGCAGATCTGGCCCTGGTGGAAGAAGGTCCCGAACGATCCGCACGAGGTCGCCTTCTCGATGTCGGCGTCGTCGAGCACGATGAAGGAGCTCTTGCCCCCGAGCTCGAGCGCGACCCGCTTCAGGTTCCCGCCCGCAAGGGCTCCGACTGCACGCCCGGCCCGGGTCGATCCGGTGAAGGAGACCATCCGCACCTCCGGCGCCTCGCAGATCGCCTCGCCCGGCTCGACGCCGCCGGGGAGCACCTGGAAGACGTTCTCCGGGAAGCCGGCCTCCTCGAGGGCGCGAGCAAAGACGAGCCCGCCGCAGACCGGGGTGTGCGGATCGCACTTGAGAAGCACGGTGTTCCCGAGCGCGAGCGCCGGCGCCACCGAGCGCATCGAGAGGATCATCGGGAAGTTCCAGGGAGCGATCACCCCGACGACGCCGACCGGCAACCGCTTGGCGATGCTGAGCCGGCCCTGCTCGTTCGGGAGCACCTCGCCGACCGGCTGGGAGGTGAGCGCCCCGGCGGCCCGCAGCTCCTTCTCGGCCTCGCCGACCTCGAAGGCGGCCTTCTGGGGGACGCCGCCGCCCTCGTGGACCAGCCACCACTCGCATTCCTCGCGCGCGCTCTCGAGAGCGTCGGCGGCGGCCTGGAGGAGCGCGGCCCGCTCTGGACCGGGGGTCGCGGCCCAGCCGGGCTGCGCCTCGGCCGCGAGCCGCGAGGCCCGGAGGACGTCATCGCGCCCGGCGCTGCCGACGGACGCCAGGCGCTCGCCGGTGGCCGGGTTGTGGACTTCGAGCCGCTCGCTGGTCTGCTGCCAGCCACCGCTGAAGATCTTGCCGTCGAGGATCTCCTCGGTGATCAGGGTCCCCGTCAGGACCTCGGTCTGGGTCGCAACCTCCATCGAATCCTCCTCCTCGCAGTGGCCGGGCTTCCATTCCCGGCGAGTCGAGGTGTATCTTGCCTCACCGGGATCCTGTATGCAACAGGTGAGGAGCGGACCTTAGTTGACGCGAGACGGCGCGTGCCCGTTGGGTGATGGATAGCGATTCTGCATACAGAGAGTGGTCGAATGGCCGTTAACGACGAGACGACCAACCCGGCCGAGACGACCGACGGCGAGCCCACTTCGCAGACGACGCGGGCGCTGCTCGGCCTCCGCGACCTGCTGCTCAGCGGGGAGTTTCCACCGGGGACGCGGATGTCCGAGCTTCCCCTGGTGGAGCGACTCGGGGTCTCCCGGACGCCGCTACGGCTGGCGCTCGCCAACCTCCAGCACGAGGGGCTGCTCGAGAACCTGGAGGGCGGCGGCTACGCCGTCCGCGAGTTCACGATGAACGAGATTCACGACGCGATCGAGCTGCGCGGGGTGCTCGAGGGAACCGCCGCCAGATTCGCGGCCGAGCGCGGGGCGACCGCCGACCAGCTGGACCGGATGCGTCGGCTGAGCGCGGAGATGGACCCCCTCGTCCACCGCTCCGACGTCGACTCCTTCTGGGCATACGTGGAGTGCAACCGGGCCTTCCATGCCCTGCTGATAGAGGCGGCGGCCAGCCCCGTGCTGGAGAGGTCACTGGAGCGGATCGTCGCGCTGCCCTTCGCCTCGCCGAACGCTCTGGTTCAGGCGCAGGCCGACATCCCCGAGTCTCGGGAGATCCTGGTCATCGCCCAGAGCCACCACCGCGGGTTGATCGAGGCGATCGCGAACCGCGAGGCCGTCCGCGCGGAGTCGCTCGCTCGGGAGCACGCGCGAATCGCTTTGCGAAACCTGGAGATCGTGCTGGACAACCGGCACGTGCTCGATCAGATCCCCGGTGCGTCGCTGATCAACCTCGCCGATCACTCAAGGACTGACGAAGGAAGAGAGAGGTAGGAGATGGCAAGCAACGGATATCACTGCGAAGTCGTTGGAAGCCTGCTTCGCCACGACGAGCTCAAGCAGGCGATGGAGCAGGACGAGCGCGGCGAGATCGACCCCAAGCAGCTCGAGGCTCTGCAACAAGAGGAGGGCAAGCGGAACATCGCGCTGCAGGAGGAAGCCGGGATCGAGGTGCTCACCGACGGTGAGGTGCGGCGCCGCTTCTGGTTCGACCCCCTGACCGACAGCCTCTCCGGATACAACCCCGAGGTCCCGGCGCCCGTGATGTTCCACGGCTCGGGCGACAAGCCCGAGGGGCCCCCGCCGAAGCTCCCGGCCGTCACGGAGAAGCTGGGCATCCGCCACAACCTTCCCCTCGAGGAGTACCGGTTCGTCAGTGCGAACACCGACCGCCCCGCGAAGGCGACGCTCGCCGGCATGACCTACGCCAGCGTCCTCTGGGTCCCCGGTTACTCGGACAAGGTCTATCCGGACCGCGAGGCCTACATGGACGAGGTGATCGAGCTGATGAAGCAGATCGTGGGCGAGACGATCGAGGCCGGCTGCGACTACTTCCAGCTCGACTCGCCGCGCTACACCCACCTGGTCAGCGAGGAGGGCCAGGAGAACCTGCGGAACCTCGGCCTCGACACCGAGACCTGGCTGGGTCAGATGATCGAGCGGGACAACCAGCTGATCAGGGCCTTTCCCGACGTCACCTGGGCCGTCCACCTCTGTCGAGGAAACCATCGCTCGATGTGGTCGGTGGAGGGCGGCTATGACGCGATCGCCGAGCAGCTCTTCAACGACCTGGAGTGCGACCGGATCTTCGCCGAGTACGACTCGCCGCGGGCCGGCACCTTCGAGCCGCTCCGTTTCGTGCCCGAGGACAAGACCGTGGTCCTCGGGTTGATCACCACCAAGGAGCCGGAGCTGGAGGACGCCGATCAGCTCAAGGGCAGGATCGAGGAGGCCTCGCAGTACATCCCGCTGGAGCGACTGGCCCTCAGCCCGCAGTGCGGGTTCGCTTCGACGCTGCCCGGCAATCTCGTCACCTTCGACGACCAGAGGGCGAAGCTCGAGCTGCTCGGCAAGGTCGCCCATGAGGTCTGGAGCTGAGATGGGTTCGCTGCTGAGCCCACTCGACGACGTGCTGAAGCGCTCCGGTGCCCACATGACCGAGCGGGAGGGCTGGGTGGTCGCCGCCGACTTCGGGTCGCTGGCCGCTGAGATCGCGGTCAGCCGCGCCACCGCCGGCCTCGCCGACGTCTCGAGCATCGGCAAGTTCGAGGTCCGCGACTCGCCGATGGCGATCGCCGACATGTTTCCGTCGGGCCGCGAGCTGCGGCAGGGGCGGATCATCGAGGCGGCCGACGCCTGGTGGTGCGTCGTCTCGCCGGAGCTCCTGCTCGTCGTCACCCCGCCGGCCAGCAGCGAGCGCGTGCGCGCCGAGCTGACCGATCGGGCTCACGAGGGCACCCTGGTCAGCGACGTGACCTCCGAGCGGGTCGCGGTCTGCCTGACAGGCCCCTATGCGCGAGAGGTCCTGACCCGGGCGGGCGTGACCGCGACGAAGGCGGGCTGCCTGCGCGTCGAGTCGGTCGGCGGGGTGCCGACCCTCGTCATGCATCAGTACGAGAAGCGGTGGCTGCTGATGGCCTCGGCCTCGGAAGCGGGAGTCCTCTGGCAGGCGCTCACCGAGGCGGGATCGCCCCTCGGCTTGGCGTACGTGGGCGCCGACGCGCTGCAGCACCTGCACGCGGCGGCGAGTGCGTAGCCGATCCATCCTCACCGGCACCGCCCTGATCGTCGCGGGCGTGCTGCCCGGCTTTCTCACCGCGAGCCTCGCTCCCCGGATCCGCCACGACTTCTCCTTCGGCGACTCCACCCTCGGCCTCGCGGTGGCGATCTTCTACGTGACCTGCATGTTCGGCTCGACGCCGTCGGGCCATCTGGTCGAGAGGATCGGAGCGCGCCGCGGCATGCTGCTGGGCGCCCTGCTGACGGCGGGGTCCTGTCTCGCCGTGGCGGCGCTCGCCGATTCGGCCGCGGCCCTGATCGCCGTCCTGCTCGTGGCGGGCCTCGGCAACGCGATCGGGGGCCCGGCGGTGAGCGCGCTGCTGCGCCGGACGGTCGAGACGGGCCGGCACGGCCTGGCGTTCGGCGCCCAGCAATCGGGAGCCTCGATCGGCGCGCTCCTTGCCGGCGTCGCGCTGCCGGCGGTGGCGATCCCGTTCGGCTGGCGATGGGCCTACGTGGTGGCGGCCGGGCTCGCTGTCGTTGCGGTCTGCCTCGCGCCCGCACCGGGCCCGGGCGAGCCGCCCAAGCTGCAGAGGCAGGCGGCCCCCGCACCGCACCACCTCACCTCGATTCGCGCGCTCGCGGTGGCGGCGGTGCTCGCCAGCGCGGCCGGGGTCGGCTTCATCGCGTTCCTGGTCACCTACAGCATCGATCAGGGGATCGGTGAGGGCGCCGCCGGACTGCTCCTCGGAGCGGTGAGCCTTGCCGCGACGATCAGCCGGATCGGGCTGGGAATGATCGCCGACCGCTCCGGCGGTGACGCGCTCCGGCTCACCGCACTGGTGCTGGCGGGGAGCGTCGCCGGCTACCTGCTGCTGATCGTGGGGGAGCCGGCGGTGATCGTGCTCGCGGCTCTGATCGTGGGCAGCGTCGGCTGGTCCTGGCCGGGAGTCCTCACCTTGGCGGTCGTCTTCCGCCGCCCCGACGCCCCGGCCTGGGCGGTCGGGGTGATGATGTCGGGACTGTTCGCGGGGGCGGCGGGCGGCCCCCTGCTGGTCGGCCTGCTCGCCGAGCACGACCACTTCGCCGCCGCCTGGTCGCTCTGCGCCGGGCTTGCCCTCGCCGCCGCCGTCACCATCGCGCTCACCCGGCGCTTCGAGCGGGCGGCGAGTGCCGCGCCGCAGCTCGAGCCGCGGGGGGCCAGTTGACACCTCAACTAGGGTTCGCCCGAGTCCGCCGCGGAGTGAGGAGATGGCATGGAAGGTGAGAGGAGCTCGCGCACCCAGGTCGGGATCGTGGGCGCCGGTCCCGCGGGCCTGGTCCTCTCCCACCTCCTCGCCCACGAGGGCATCGAGTCGGTCGTGCTCGAGGACCGCAGCCGCGAATACGTCGAGCAGCGGGTCAGGGCCGGAGTCCTCGAGCAGGGCACCGTCGATCTGCTCACCGAGCTCGGCCTCGCGGACCGCCTCCACCGGGAGGGCCTGGTGCATCAGGGCATCGAGCTGCGCTTCGACGGCCAGGGACACCGGATCCCCTTCGAGGAGCTCGCCGAGGGGAGGGCGATCACGATCTACGGGCAGCAGGAGGTCGTCAAGGACCTGATCGCGGCACGGCTCGACGCCGACGGACCGCTGCTCTTCGAGGTCGACGACGTCACCTTGCACGGAATCGATTCGGATGAGCCGAGCCTGCGGTTCACCCACGAGGGCTCGGAGAAGGAGCTCCGCTGCGACGCGATCGCGGGCTGCGACGGCTTCCATGGCGTCTGCCGCCCGTCCGTCCCGGACGGGGTCCTGAGCTTCAACCAGCTGGACTACCCCTTCGCCTGGCTCGGGATCCTCGCGGAAGTCGCGCCCTCGACGGAGGAGCTGATCTACGCGCCGCACGAGCGCGGCTTCGCGCTGCACAGCCTGCGCTCCCCCGAGCTCAGCCGGCTGTACGTGCAGTGCGATCCCGAGGACTCGATCGAGCAGTGGCCCGATGAGCGGATCTGGGAGGAGCTTCACCTGAGGCTCGCCCGAGAGGACGGCTGGACCCTGAAGGAGGGGCCGGTGATCGAGAAGGGGATCGCGCCGTTGCGGAGCTTCGTGGCCCAGCCGATGCAGCACGGCCGACTCTACCTCGCCGGCGATGCCGTCCACATCGTGCCCGCCACCGGGGCCAAGGGCCTCAACCTGGCGGTGGCCGACGTCCAGGTGCTCGGCGAGGCGCTCGCCAAGTACCTGAAGGGCGGCGACGATTCGCTGCTCGACGCGTACTCGGAGGCCTGCCTGCGCCGCGTCTGGCGGGTGCAGCACTTCAGCTGGTGGATGACCTGGATGCTGCACCGCTTTCCCGACGACGACGGCTTCACCCGTGGTCTGCGGCGCGCGCAGCTTGAGTACGTCTGCTCGTCGCGGGCCGCCGCCGCGACCCTGGCTGAGAACTACGTCGGGCTGGGCCGCGTCCGGTGATCAAGACACGTAGGAGGAGCGATCGAGATGAGCCTGGTTGACGACCTGTTCGACGTGCGCGATGCCTGTGTCGTAGTCACGGGCGCAGCCAGCGGCCTGGGCCTCGCGATGGCCGAGGTGATGGCGCAGGCAGGCGCTCGCGTCACCCTGGCCGATCTCGAGCCCGCCAGGCTGGAGGCGGAGACGGCGCGTCTGGCGGAGGCCGGGGGCCAGGTGCGGTCCTTCCAGGTCGACGTCTCGGACCGGCAGCAGGTTCAGTCTCTGGTCGACGACGTCGTCTCGGATCAAGGTGGCATCGACGTCTTCTACGCGAACGCGGGGATCTCGCTCGAGCCGGGGATCACCGACCCCGCGGGGGGCATCTCCGCAATCGAGACGGAGGCCTGGGAGCGGGTTGTCGGCGTGAACCTGAACGGCGTCGTCTTCTCGATGGGAGCCGCGGCCGAGGTGATGAAGAGGCAGGGCAGCGGCAAGATCGTCGTCACCGCATCCAACGCGGGGATCAAGGTGGAGCCCCTTGTGGGTTACTCATACGCCGCCACCAAGGCGGCCGTGATTCATGTCGTTCGCCAGGCAGCCGTCGAGCTCGCCCCGCACGGGATCAACGTCAACGCGATCGCACCGGGCCCCTTTCGGACCAGAATCGGGGGCGGTGAGCTGCCGGACGAGAGGATCGAGCGGATCTGGGCAGATCTGATTCCGCTGGGCCGGATGGCGGAGACGGACGAGCTCAAGGGGCTCGTGCTGATGCTCGGGTCCCCGGCGGCGAGCTTCATCACCGGCGCGGTGGTGCTGATCGACGGCGGCGCCATGCCATCATCCTTCAGGGAGCCGGTCAGCCTCGGCTAAGGCGCGTCCCAGTGGGGGCCGTTTGAGCTAATTGACCAAATCCTCTAGGTTGTTGCCGTGCTCGCTGCGGTTACTCGGGGAGTTCGTGACATGGAAGTCCTCGATGTCCCCGAGCCGCCGGCTCCCGGGCCGGGAGAGGTCATCGTGCGACCCGACGCGGTGGGCATCTGCGGCTCGGACTTCCACTTCTTCGCCGGGGAGCTCCAGATCTTCGAGGACTCGCCCTATCCGCGCGTCCAGGGGCATGAGTTCACGGGGATGATCGATCAGGTCGGACCTGGCACCAGCGGGCGCGTAAGCCCCGGAGACCGGGTTTCCATCCTCCCGATCAGCAACTGCGGGGAGTGCTACCCCTGCAGGGTCGGCCGGGGCAACGTCTGCGACAACTTCAGCCTGATCGGGATCCACACGGACGGCGGCCTTCAGGAGAAGCTGCGCGTCCCGGAGGCACAGGTCTTCCCGATCGCGACCGATGAGCCCGCCATCGCCGCCCTCGCCGAGCCGTTCTCGATCGGCGTCCGGACCGTCCATCGGGCGCAAATCGAGGAGGGGGAGCGGGTGGTCGTGCTCGGGGCCGGCCCGATTGGGCAGGCCTCCCATCTGCTCGCCCGGGAGAGGGGCGCGACGACGCTGCTGGTCGACCGGCTCCAGAGCCGGCTCGACCTGGGCGCCGCAACCGGCGCGGAGGGGCTGCTCTGGGAGGACCGCGACCAGGTCGTCGAGGCGTGCCGGGAGTGGTCAGGGGGGGAGGGCCCGCCGCTGGTGATCGACGCGACCGGGGTCCCAGACCCGATCCGGGCCGCGGTCGACATGGTCGCTTCGGCGGGCCGCGTCACGGTGGTTGGAATGTCCGGAGAGGAGGTCCCCCTGCGGATCGGGACCTTTACGGAGAAGGAGATCGACATCCTGGGGGTGAGTTGCTGTCGCCCCGAGGAGTTCGCCGACGCAGTCCGCTTCGTCGAGGGCCATCAGGACCTGCTCGAGCCCCTGATCTCGAAGCGGTTTCCGCTCGACCGGGCGCCCGAGGCGCTCGCCTACGCGATGGGAAATCCGGCCGACGTGATGAAGGTCGTGATCACCGGCGGGTGACCTGATCCAGACAAATATTCTGACTTATGGATAATCTGCCGCAGGAGGCGCGAAAATGAGGACGTACATCAGGTGCGTGATCAGGAGGAGGCCTTGACGGCGGATGGTTCGGGGGTCGGCGTGCAGTCCGGGGCGATCGACCAGGAAGAGCGCTTGGGTGAGCTCCTCGAGCTGGTGCTCGACCAGAACCCCTTCCAGCGCGGCCGGGTCGAGGCGCTCGAGCTCGGCGACACCCCCAGCCTCACCGAGCTCCGCCCGCTGACCAAGCGGGATCTGGTCGCCGACCAGGAGAGCCACCCGCCCTTCGGCACAAATCTGACTTACCCGCTGGAGGAGTACACCCAGGTATTCCAGACCAGCGGCACCACCGCCCACCCCCTCAGGGTGCTGGAGACCGCCGAGGACTGGGCGTGGTGGCGGGATCGGTTCGCGAACACGATGCGGATCGCGGGGATCGAGACGAGCGATCGGGTGGCACTCGCCTTCTCCTTCGGGCCGCACGTCCAGTTCTGGGCCGCCAAGGAGGGCCTCCAGGAGCTCGGCGCCATGGGTATCTCGCTCGGCGGGATGGGCTCCGTGCAGCGCCTGCAGACGATCGCCGAGGTGGAGGCCACGACCCTCTGGTGCACGCCCACCTACGCCCTGCACCTCCTCGAGGTCGCCGTCGAGCAGCGGCTCGAGTCGGCGTTCGATTCACTGGCGCGGGTGCTCTGCACGGGGGAGCCGGGCGGGTCGCTTCCCGGCGTTCGCTCCCGCATCGAGGAGGGACTCGGCGTCACCTGCATCGACCACGCCGGACTCACGGAGGCGGGCCCGTTCGGCGATCCCTGCCCCGAGGGTCACGGCCTGCACGTCGACGAAGACGAGTTCGTCTGTGAGATCCTGGACGAGGATCTCAGCCCGACTGCCCAGGGCGAGCGCGGCGAGCTCGTGATCACGCCCCTGAAGCTGACGGGCTTCCCGGCCCTGCGCTACCGCACCGGCGACTCCGTGATCGCCACGGACGAGCGCTGTCCGGCCGGGCACGAGGGGCGCTGGCTCCCGGGGGGCATCGTCGGCCGGACCGACGACATGGTCGTGGTCCGCGGGATGAACGTCTATCCGTCGGCGATCGAGGAAGCCGTCCGTCAGGTCTCGAGCTCCGGAGAGTTCCGGATCACGTTCTACACCGAGCGCAGCGGGATGGACGAGGTGAAGCTGGAGGTCGAGCTGACCGAGGGCACGGATGCTCGGCGGCTCCAGGAGACGATGCGCCAGCAGCTCGGGCTCCGGGTCCGAGTCGTCCCGATCGCTCCCGGGATCCTGCCGCGGCAGACCGGCAAGTCGCGGCGGGTCGTGGACGAGCGAACGCCGAGGTGGGCCGCGCCGTGAGTGCCCAGAGAGCGGGGTCGCGCTCCCGAGCGAGGCCCCAGGCGCGCCAGATTCGCGGCGCCAGCGAGCAGGTGGCCGTGCAGATTCAGCACTACGTCCAGGAGGAGGGACTCGGCCCGGGCGACTTCCTGGGCCGAGAGGAGGATCTCGCGGCCGAGTTCGGCGTCAGCCGCCCGACTCTCCGGGAGGCGCTCAAGCTTCTCTCCAGCGGCAACCTGATCCGGGCCACCAAGGGGCCCGGGGGCGGGATCTTCGTTGCCCACACCGCCGAGCAGGGAATGGGGCGCAGCCTCAGCGACGCGATCGCGATGATGCTGGAGACCGAGGCGGTGACCCTGCATGAGCTGCTCGATGCCCGGGTCCTGCTCGAGGTGCCGCTCGCGGGGCTGGCCGCCTACCAGCCGGACGACGAGACGCTGGCCCGACTGCGCGCTGCCGTCGAGGCCGCGGCTGCGTCGCCCGACGAGCCCGAGGTCTTCGCCGAGGCCGACGCGGAGATCCATCGGACGATCGCCGCCGCCTCCGGCAACCGGATGATCCAGGCGCTCACCAACTGGATCTTCGAGGTGCTCCAGCCGTCCCTGATCGAGGTGCTCCGGCCGGCCGTGGTGCACTCCGCCTTGATCGAGCAGCACGAGGCGCTCGTCTCGGCGGTCGAGAAGGGCGACCCGGCCCGCGCCGAGCGGGCGATGAAGGACCACCTGCTCTACCTCCGCGATGTGCTCTCGATGATCCAGGAGGAGCCGGAGGAGCCGCCGACCGAAGCCGCGGCGGAGGGTGCCGGTGGCTGAGCTGCTCTCCCTGGACGAGGCGGTGGCCGAGCTCGTCCACGACGGCGACAGCGTCGCATTGGAGGGCTTCACCCACCTGATCCCGTTCGCCGCCGGTCACGAGATCATCCGGCAGCGCCGGCGGGACCTCACCCTGATCCGCATGACCCCGGATCTGATCTACGACCAGATGATCGGGGCGGGCTGCGCTCGCAAGCTGATCTTCTCCTGGGGCGGCAATCCCGGAGTCGGCTCGCTGCGCCGGCTCCGCGACGCCGTCGAGCACGAGTGGCCGGCACCGCTGGAACTCGAGGAGCACAGCCACGCCGGCATGGCCGCTCGCTACGCCGCCGGCGCCTCCAATCTGCCATTCGGGACCCTGCGGGGCTACGTCGGGACGGAGCTCATGGCGCGCACCCGGGACACCGTCGCCGAGATCAAATGCCCGTTCACCGGCGAGACGCTGACCGCGGTGCGGGCGCTCCGGCCGGACGTCGGAATCGTCCACGCGCAGCGCGCCGACCGCCAGGGCAACGTCCAGATCTGGGGCATCGTCGGAGTCCAGAAGGAGATCGTGCTGGCGTCGAGCCGCTCGCTGGTCACGGTCGAGGAGATCGTCGACGAGCTCGACCCGCGGCCCGGCGCAATCGTCCTGCCGACCTGGGCGGTGGGGGCGGTGGCCGAGGCACCGCGCGGGGCCCATCCGTCCTACGCCCACGACTACTACGACCGCGACAACGCCTTCTACCAGCGGTGGGACGAGATCAGCCGCGACCGGGACTCGTTCCAGAGCTGGATCGATCAGCACGTCGTCACCTCCGCGGGGGTCGCATGACGACCAAGGCCGAAGCGGAGGTCTCGGCGGACGAGATGATGACGGTGGTCGCTGCACGGGCGCTCACCGACGAGACGGTGTGCTTCGTCGGGATCGGCCTGCCGAGCACGGCGGCCAACCTGGCGAGGCTGACCCACGCCCCGCGCACCGTGCTCGTCTACGAGTCCGGGACGATCGGCTCGAAGCCGCGAACGCTGCCCCTCTCGATCGGCGACGGGGAGCTGGCGGAGACGGCGGACGCCGTCGTCCCGGTTCCGGAGATCTTCGCCTACTGGCTGCAGGGCGGGCGGATCGACGTCGGCTTTCTCGGGGCGGCCCAGATCGACCGGCTCGGCAATCTCAACAGCACCGTGATCGGCGACTACGAGCGTCCCAAGGTCCGGCTCCCCGGCGGCGGCGGCGCGCCCGAGATCGCCGCGATGGCCAAGGAGGTGATCGTGATGCTGCGGCAGTCCCGCCGGAGCTTCGTGAACCAGCTGGACTTCCGCTCCTCGGTGGGTTATGGCGATGCGCCGGGCGACCGCAAGCGGCTCGGCATGCCCGGTCGCGGGCCGACGGTCGTGATCACCGACCTCGGCGTGCTGCGCCCCGACCCGGAGAGCCGCGAGCTGCTGCTCACGCAGATTCACCCCGGCGTGTCCGTCGAGCAGGCGCGGGAGCAGACCGGCTGGCCGCTCCGGGTCTCGGAGGACATCGAGGAGACCGAGCCGCCCTCGGACGATGAGCTGCGGGAGCTACGCGAGCTGAAGGCGACCTTAGAGGCACCGTCATGAAGACGGGCCGGAGTACGGGCCGACGATCAAGGAGGGCGCAGTGGCATCGGAGCTGACCAGGAACGGACGAGTGATCGGCTACCGCCGTGACGACCTCGAGATCAATCCTCCCTATCTCTATCCGGACTACGTCTCCACGCGCACTCGGGCGCCGAAGCGGCCCCTCGTGCCGATGCCCCACACGCTGTCGGAGGTCACCGGTCCCGTCTACGGGGAGGATCGGATCGGGGAGTCCGACCACGACCTGACTCGCCAGCACGACGGGGAGCCGGTGGGCGAGCGGATCATCGTCCACGGCCGGCTGCTCGACGGCGACGGCAAGCCGGTGCGGAACTCGCTGATCGAGATCTGGCAGGCGAACGCTGGCGGACGCTACCGGCACCACGGCGACCAGCACCCCTCGCCGCTCGACCCGAACTTCAGCGGCGGCGGCCGGTGCATGACCGACGACGAGGGCCGCTACGAGTTCATCACGATCAAGCCGGGCGCCTACCCGTGGCAGAACAACCCCAACGCCTGGCGCTCGCGCCACATCCACTTCTCCCTCTTCGGCCCGGCCTTCGCGACTCGGCTGGTGACGCAGATGTTCTTCCCAGGGGACCCGCTCTTCTTCCAGGACCCGATCTTCAATTCGGTCCGCGACCCGAAGGCGCGGGAGCGGATGATCTGCGAGTACGACCACGACCGGACCGTCGAGGAGTGGGCGCTCGGCTACCGCTACGACATCGTTCTGCGCGGCCGCGAAGCGACCCCGATGGAGGATTGAGCCGGTTTGCCCGCGCTTACGCCATCCCAGACGATCGGCCCCTTCCTGCATATCGAGGTTCCCTACGAGGGCGAGGAACAGCTGGTGGCGCCCAACCATCCCGGGGCCATCCGGCTGCTGGGCAGCGTCACGGACGGCGAGGGCAACCCGGTCGACGATGCGCTCGTCGAGATCTGGCAGGCGAACGCCGCCGGGCGCTATGCGCATCCCGAGGACGACCGCACGGACGTGCCCCTCGAGGATGGCTTCACGGGATTCGGGCGCTGCGCGACCGATTCCGAGGGCCGCTTCGAGTTCCTCACCGTCAAGCCCGGCCCCGTGCCCGGACCCGACGATCGCCGGCAGGCGCCGCACATCGATGTCTCGCTGTTCGCGCGCGGACTGCTCAACCGTCTGGTGACCCGCATCTATTTCCCGGACGAGGAAGAGGCGAACGCCGAGGATCCGGTGCTGTCGCTGATCGAGGACGAGGCCGAGCGCGAGACGCTGATCGCACGCCCGGAGGACGGGGCACTCCGCTTCGACATCCGTCTGCAGGGCGACGGTGAGACAGTCTTCTTCGTCATCTAGATGAGCGACCCGTTCAGCGCGCTCTTCGTTCCCGAATTCGCGCGCGAGGCCGTCGGCGGCCAGGCCTGGCTCGAGGCGATGCTCGACGTGGAGACCGCCCTCGCCGCGGCGGAGGCGGAGGCGGGCCTGATCCCGGCGGAGGCCGCTGAGGCGATCGAGAAGGCCCGCACCGGCGGGGGCTTCGACCCTGAGGCGATCGCCGCTCAGGGCCGCGCCAGCGCAAATCCGGTGGTGCCCTTGGTGGGTGCGCTGCGGCAGAAGGTGGGCGGTGACGCGGCGGGGTTCGTCCACTACGGCGCGACCAGCCAGGACGTGATGGACACCGCCGCGATGCTGGTTTCGAGCAGGGCGCTGACCGGAATCCGGGAGGAGCTCGACGGGGTGGCGGCGGCCTGCGCGGGGCTCGCCGAGGAGCACAGGGAGACACCGATGGTGGGGCGGACCCTGCTCCAGCAGGCCCTGCCGATCAGCTTCGGCCTGAAGGCGGCCGGCTGGCTCGACGCGATCATCGGCGCCCGGGAGCGTCTCGACACCCTTTCGCTCGCGGTCCAGCTGGGCGGCGCGGCCGGCACCCTCTCCTCCCTCGGGGAAGGCGGCGAGCGAGTCGTCCGGCTGCTGGCCGAGCGGCTCGCGCTGGACGAGCCCGCGGTCCCATGGCACACGGCCCGCCTGCGGGTTGCCGATCTCGGCGCCGCCCTGGCGCTCACCGCGGGCACGCTCGAGAAGATCGCTCAGGATCTGGTGCTGCTCTCTCAGACCGAGGTCGGGGAGGTTGCCGAGCCCTCCGGCGGCGGGCGCGGAGGGTCGTCGACGCTGCCGCACAAGCGCAATCCGACCGGCTCGGTGCTCGCGATCGCCTGCGCCCGGCGGGTTCGCGGCGATGTCGGCGTGCTGCTGGCCGCGATGCCCCAGGAGCACGAGCGCGCAGCGGGCGCCTGGCAGTCGGAGTGGGCGCCGCTCAGCGACGCCCTCGGCCTGACCGCCGGCGGCGCTTCGGCCCTGCGCGAGGCCCTGGACGGCCTCGACGTGAGCCCCGACCGGATGCGCGCGAACCTGGAGGCGACCGGCGGGCTGATCATGGCCGAGAGCGTCGTCTCGGCGCTCGGCGAGCGGGTGGGACGGGCTCGCGCCCGCGAGCTGGTCGACGCCGCCTGCGAGCGCGCAATGGATTCGGGAACGCCGCTGCGCGATCAGCTGGTCGGCGACGAGGCCGTGAGCGGCGAGCTCTCGGAGGAGGAGATCGACCGGGCGCTCGACCCCGCCGGCTACATCGGCTCGGCCGGGACCTTCGTCGATCGCGCCCTGGAGCGCTACCGCGGTTACCGTGAGGAGCAGTCGTGAGCGTCGAGCTTCACCACACCCTGGAAGGTCCCGAGGGCGCGCCGGTGGTGGTGTTCTCCAACTCCCTCGGCACGCGTGGCGAGATGTGGGATGCGGAGGCGAGCGCCCTCCGCGACCGCTTCAGAGTGCTGCGCTATGACACCCGCGGCCATGGCGATTCACCAGCTCCGCCTGGCCCGTACACGGTCGAGGAGCTCGCCGGTGACGTGCTCGCCCTGCTCGACCGCCTGGAGATCGAGCGAGTCGGCTTCTGCGGGCTCTCCATCGGCGGGATGACGGGGATGTGGCTGGGCGTCAACGCCCCGGAGCGAATCGAGAAGCTGGTGATCTGCTGCACGGCGATGCAGCTGCCACCCCCCGAGATGTGGCGGGACCGCGCCGAGCAGGTTCGGCGGGAGGGCATGGGCTCGGTGATCGAGGCGACCATGGAGCGCTGGTTCACCCCGGAGTTCCCGGACCGCAACCCCGAGATCGTCGGGCGCATCCGGGAGACGTTTCTCTCCACCTCGCCCGAGGGGTACGCCGGCTGCTGCGAGGCGCTCGCCGCCTTCGACATGCGAGGCCGGCTCGACTCGGTGGCGGCGCCGACATTGGTGATCGCGGGCGACGACGATCCGGTGGGGACTCCGGAGCGCGCCGCCGCCATCGCCGAAGAGATCGACGACTCGCGGCTGGTCGTGCTGCCCGGCGCCCGCCATCTGGCGGCGGTGGAGAAGGCCGCCGAGGTGACGCGGGAGCTCGAAGGGCACCTGACCGTCGGGGTGACGAAATGACTGAGGAGCACGACCGAGGCATGGAGGTCCGGCGCGAGGTGCTCGGGGACGAGCACGTCGACGACGCGGTCTCCCGCACAACCGGGTTCACGGAGGACTTCCAGGATCTGATCACCCGCTACGCCTGGGGCGAGATCTGGACCAGGCCCGGACTCGACCGGCGGATGCGCAGCGCGATCACGCTGACGGCTCTGATCGCCCGCGGCCACTTCGAGGAGCTCGCGATGCACGTGCGGGCGGCGCGCCGCAACGGGCTCAGCGACGAGGAGATCAAGGAGGTTCTCCTCCAGTCGGCGATCTACTGCGGGGTGCCGGCGGCGAACCAGGCCTTCGCGGTGGCCAGCCGGGTGCTCGAGGAGGACGCCGGGTGAGCCCGTCGATCGCGATGATCGGTCTCGGCGAGGCTGGCTCGGCGATCGCCACCGATCTCGTCGACGCAGGCGCCCGGGTCCGCGGCTGGGATCCCGTCGCCTCGGCTCCAAAGGGAGTGGAGGCCGCGAACGACGCCGCCGATGCCGCGTCCGGAAGCGACATCGTGCTGAGCGCCAACTCCGTGGCGGCCGCACTGGACGCGGCGCGCTCGGTCGCGGGAGCGCTGGGCGAGGGCCAGCTCTTCGCGGATCTCAACACCGCCGCCCCGGCGCTGAAGCGCGAGCTGGCCGAGGTCGTCCGACCGACCGGCGCGCGGTTCGCCGACGTCGCCCTGATCGGCCCGGTCCCCGGGAGAGGTCTGCGGACCCAGGCGCTGGTCTCCGGCGACGGCGCCGGGCAGTTCGAGGCCATGCTCGGGCCGCTCGGCATGCCGGTGACGGTGGTCGGGGAGCAGCCCGGCGCCGCCGCGGCGCGCAAGCTCGCCCGCAGCGTCTTCGCCAAAGGACTGGCGGCCGCGATCGGCGAGTCTCTCGCCGCGGCCGAGCAGCTCGGCTTCGAGGAGTGGCTCTACGCCGATCTCGAGCGCACCCTCGAGGACGCGGACGCGGCCCTGCTGCAGCGGCTGATCGAGGGCAGCCGGGCTCACGCCGCGCGCCGGGTCGACGAGATGGCGGCCGCGGTGGAGATGCTCGAGGAGGCCGGCGTGGAGCCGCGGGTCGCATCGGCCAGCGAGGCCTGGCTCCGGTCGCTGGCTCGGGAGTCCGAGGCGGGGGCGCCGCGATGAGCAAGCCCCTCGGTGATCTGGCCCACATCGGCCATGCCGAGCTGCTCACGCCGCAGCCGCAGCGCTCGCTCGAGTTCTTCAGCGAGGTCCTCGGCATGGAGGAGGAGGCCCGCGAGGG
>JBKPLC010000017.1:0-25100 GCA_046731495.1 Actinomycetota bacterium
CAGCCAGAAGAGCATCGCGCCCACGGCCAGCGTGATCGTCGCCGGCAGGCGGCTGAAGATCTCGTGCTTCACCGCGACGTTCGTCTGGTAGCTGTAGCCGAAGTCGAAGTGGAAGACGAGGCGCTCGAGGTACTTCCCGTACTGGACGTACCACGGCTTGTCGAGGCCGAGGTTCTCCCGGATCGTCGCCACCAGCTCCGGCGTCGGCTGGCGGCCGGCGCGCAGCACGGCCGGATCGGCCGAGGGCAGCGTGAAGAAGATCAGGAAGGTCAGGAAGCTGATGATCAGCAGCAGCACGACCATCCACAGCAGGCGGCGGATGATGAAGGGCAGCATGGTGGTGGCGCGCGGTCGGTGACGGGCGGGTCCCCCGGCTCACCGCCGGGGGACCCTGACGTCTCCTACTTGAACGAGGTGTAGGTGAAGTCGATCCCCGTCAGGTAGTCGTTGATGACGCCTTGCACGTCCTTGGAGTAGACGAACGCCGTCTTGTCCCACATGAACGGCAGCCCGGGCGCCTGCTCCATGACCATGTGGTTGATCTTGGCCCAAGCCTCGCTGCGCTCCTTGCCGATGGGCAGCAGCGCGGCCTTGTTCATGGCCTTGTTGATCGAGGGCACGTCGAGCTGCGGCCAGTTGACGTTGCCCGTCTCGAGGATGTTCTCTCCGTTGAACGTCGGATCGAGCATCGACTGCGGGTCGCTGAAGTCCTTGAACCAGCCGACCGTCGGGCAGACCGCCACCTTCGCGTCCGGCCGGTCGCAGAAGCGGGTCAGCTCGGTGTTGCGCGGGACGAGCCGCATGTTGAGCTTGAACCCGAGCTTCTCCATCTGGCCCTGGAACACCTCGGCGACCTTCTTGTTGGGGTCCGCGTTCGTGGCCACGGCGAACACCTTGCCGCCGGTGTACTTCCCGTCGGAGCTGACCGGAACGCCGTCGTTCTTGGCCGCCAGCATGTACTTCTTGGCCACCGCCGGGTCCCCCTCCGGCTTGGACAGGAAGTCCAGGTCGGTGTTCTGCTTCAACCCGCCCGACTCCTCGAAGCCCGGCATTCCCGGCGGCAGGAAGCCGCTGGCGATGTCGCCGGCCGAGGCGCCGCCGCGCGCCAAGCGCAGCGCGGTGCGGTCGGTCCCGGCGATGATCGCCTTGCGGATGTTGATGTTGTCGAACGGCTTGATCGTCGTGTTGAACGACGGGTAGCGAGTGCCGCCGCCGGGCGCGAACAGGATCTGATCCTTGAAGCGCGTCACCGCCTGCTTGAGCACCGGCGCCGGCGGCAGTCCGGCGTCGCAGCACGCCAGGTGCGTGCCGTTCAGCGTCCGCCGGGTGGCGACGGTCAGGTCGTCGTTGCCCATCTCGATGACGATCCGGTCGAGGTAGGCGGGCCGGAAGTCCGTCTTGGCGTCCCAGTTGGGGTTGCGCACGATCTCCATGCGCTTGCCCTGGTTCCAGCCCGTGAGCGCTCCCTTGCTGTCGTTCTTGATCATGTACGGGCCCGTGAAGGCGACGTTCTTGTCGTAGGTCGTGGGCGTCTTGGCGTCGAACTTCTTCGCGTACTCCTCGGGCACCGGCGTGCTGATCGGCAAGACCAGCGCCTGGCTGACCAGCGGCGCCGCGGGCTCCGTGAGCTTGAAGAC
The DNA here is from genome assembly GCA_046731495.1 of Actinomycetota bacterium. Taxonomy (GTDB): domain Bacteria; phylum Actinomycetota; class Thermoleophilia; order Solirubrobacterales; family 70-9; genus DASUPK01. Next base: position 1,638 of record JBKPLC010000017.1, read on the forward strand.
GATCGTGTAGTTGTCGGGCGTCTGGATGCCGCTGATCGGCTTGATGTCGCCCGTGTTGGCCGTCTTCGGCGTGCCCTCGATGGAGCTGAAGTACGTGCCCGCATAGCCGTTGGGGACGTTCTTGGAGAACGCGCGCTCGAAGGCGTACTTGATGTCCTTCGTGGTCACCTCGCGGTTCACCGGCGGGGCGAACTTCACACCCTTGCGGATCTTGACCGTGATCGTCTTGTTGTCCGACGAGATCTGCGGATCACCCGTGGCCAGGTCCGGGATCGGCGTCTTCGAGTTGTCGGGCTTGTAGGCGTACAGCGTCCGGTTCGTCGCCGTCCCGACCTGGAAGCCGAAGACGTAGTAGGTCTGGCCGGGGTCGACGTAGTCGACGTCGGCGGACGACAGGAACGTCAGGTTGCCGCCCTTCTTGCCAGACGGGATCCCCTCCTCGTTGCCGCTGGTGCCCCCGCCGTTGCCGCCGCCGCCGTTGTCGTCCCCGCCACAGGCCGCGACGAAGAGCGCAAGCGACGCCAGCGCGGCGCCCAAGGCCCACCGCATGGACCGGTTCATGGTGCTGCTCCTCCTTGGTTGCGAAACGTCGTGCACTGCTCTCCCACTGCTGCGGGAGGCGCCTTCAGCGCCCCCCTGTCCGCGGGTTGAGCGCGTCCTGCAGGCCGTCGCCGACGAGGTTGAACGCCAGGACGGTGAGCAGGAGCGCCAGACCCGGGAAGGTCATGTACCACCAGGCGCTGTCGAAGATCTCGATGGCGTCGGCGATCATCGCCCCCCAGCTGGCCTGGGGAGCCTGGACCCCGACGCCGAGGAACGAGAGCGCCGCCTCGAACAGGATGTTCGTCGGGATGATCAGCGTCGTGTAGACGATGATCGGCGCGACGAGGTTGGGCAGGATGTGGCGGAAGAGGATCCGCGTGTCGGAGGCGCCGAGCGAGCGCGCCGCCTCCACGAACTCCTTCTCCCGCAGCGACAGGACCTGCCCGCGGATGATGCGGGCCATGTAGGGGATGCCCGCCAGGGCGATGATGAAGATCGTCACCGGCAGCCCCGGCTGGATCAGCGCGCCGCGGTCCTTGCCCAGCAGGAGCCACAGGATGATCCCGGGGATGATCAGCGCCAGCCACCACAGCGACGCCATGACGAGGTCGGACGTCGGCTCGCGCTGGCTGCCTTCGGGCACGCCGCGGGTGAGGCGCCAGCTGATCGTGACGGCCGCGCCCAGCACCCCGACCACCGTGAGCCCGAGGCCCACGTGGTCGTAGTTCATTGCGATGCAGCCGTCCCCGAACGAGCACGCTGCGCCGAGGCCCAGCGCGAGCAGCAGGACCGGGAAGGCGAGGATGACGTCCATCGTGCGCGAGAGCGCGGTGTCGGCCCAGCCGCGGAAGTAGCCGGCGACCATCCCCAGCGTCACGCCCACGACGAGGATGATCCCCGTCGACAGGAAGGCGACGCGCAGCGACACCTGCGCGCCCGCCAGGACGCGGCTGAACACGCTGCGCCCGAGCGCGTCGGTGCCGAACCAGTTGTCTGCGGTCGGCCCGCTGGCCGAGCCGAACTCGTCGAGGTACTTCGTCGACTGCGTGTTGGGCTCCCGCTGCCCGGTGAGGTGCGTGAGCGGCGTGGCGAAGATCGCGATGAGGACCAGCAGGACGATGAACGCCAGCGCCGCCAGCGCGACCTTGTCCTTGCGCAGCCGGCGCCAGAACAGCTGCCAGGGTGAGCGCGCCGCGATCTCGCCGGGTGCCTCGGCGGCGATGTCGGCGACGGTCCCGCCGGAGTCCTGCAGCAGTTCGGCGGCGCCCGTGCTCACGATCGCGCGCCCTTGCTCATGTCGTGCCGGTGGTGGATGGGTCCTCGCTCAACCTCGTCGCTCCGCGCGCGCCGCCTCCCCCGGTGCGGCTGATCGCGCGGACGGTCCCCCGCGTCGGGGAACGGCAGAAAGGTACTCCTGTTGACCATCACGCGTACCCGGTCCGCAGTTCTGGCCATCGGCGTCCTCGGGGTTCGCCGCAGCCGACGACGTATCCTGCGCCCCGGGCCCCGATAGCTCAGCCGGATAGAGCGACTCCCTCCTAAGGAGTAGGCCGCTGGTTCGAATCCAGCTCGGGGCGCTCGGTCGGTACGCGGCATCGCGGCCAGTCGCCCTTGGCGAGCGTAAGGCTTGCTGCACATCTGCTGCACACGGCGATCCGCAGACGGCTGCCCCAGGTGGCCTCGTATCGTTCGGCGATGGCTGGTCCGCGGAACGAGGCGCCGGCATGGCTCGGGATCTTCGAGGCGCTCGCCCACTGGGCGGCCGAGCACGAAGCAGAGCTGGAGGCCCTCGGGGTATGGAGTCGTGTCCAGAGCGCCTGCCGCGATACGGGCCTCTACGCACCGCTTCATTGGGATGCCTGGCAACGAATTGCTGAGAAGGAACGCGCGGGGCGGCTCGACCGATGCGCAATGGCCGACCTCATCACGTCGACATATGCGCCCGGCGGTTCGGGATTCGACGCGCTTGAAGAGGCGCTGACATCTGCCGACCTGCTGCAGCCACGAGAGAGCGAGGTCGCCGAAGTCATCGCGTCGCTGGTAGACGGCCGACACTACGTCACGGTGTGCGGCGCGCTTCCGCTTGTGGAGTTCGCCCTCGCCACTGCTGCAGGCAAGTGGCGGGACGCGCGGGCATACGACACCTCGCGGGTCTGGGACTCATACCTCGACGACCTCTCGGCCGAGCAGCTCGAAGCTCTGTTCCTCGAGGCCACAGCCGTTGAGATGGTTGTGAACGTGCTGCCCGGGCTCTGGGCTAATCGTCGCTTGGACGTTGGGGAGCTGGCCCAGGACTTGAATCGGCACAGCGCACTTCACGGGACTGGCGTTGGATGGGACACCCAGACCAACGCGATGCGCGCCGTCCTCCTCTTGGCAGCCACTGCACGGGTCGCCGTCCCGCTGCTCGGGGCAGCTCAACCGAGCTAGACCCGATCAGAGGGCCAGCAGCTCAGCGCCAACTTCGCGGGCCGCGCGTATTGCGTCCTCGGCCGCCATTCGCGGCGCGTCCTCCAGCTCATCGATGACGTGTCCGTAGGTGCGCATCGTGAGCTCTGCGCCGTGACCGAGCTGACGCGCCACGTAGATCACTGAGCGGCCTTCATGCAGCAGCAGCGAAGCGAAGCTGTGCCGTAGGTCGTGCGGCCGGGCAGGCGGCAGACCGGCGTCCGAGAGCGCCCTTGCGAAGCCCCACCTCGGCGCAGGCTTGCCGTTCGGGCGCCTCCGTCCGCGGCCGTCGCGCCATTTGTTGAAGCCCTCCGCAGTCCACGGTCCGCCGTCGACCCCTGGAATCACGGCGGCGTCGTCGGTGGGGCGCCTTTGCGCCAACCGCCACTCAGCCAGGTCGGTGCGCAGCGGTGCCAAGAGCCGGACCGTTCGCCGGCTGTGCGTCTTGGGCGCGCCCACGACGAGCGTGCGATCGTGCACGTGCGCCCACTGCAGCGCGCGTAGCTCCTGCGGTCGCAGCCCGGCGTAGGCGAGCAGGGACACGGCGGTGGCATAGCGATGGGGCAGCGCCGCGCGCAGCGCCTCGACGGATGCGGGCGCCAGCGGGCGCACCTCTTCCCCTAGCGGCGTCGGCGGGCGGCGGACCAGCCGCACAGGGTTGTAGGCGATGAGCCGCGACTCGGCGGCGCGTTACAGGATGCCGCCCAGCAGCGTGATGGCCTTCCGCGTGCCCTCGGGCCCGGCGCCGGCCTGTAGGAGATCCGCCTGCAGTCGCGCGACGGTGTCCGGGCTAATGTCCCGGAGGGGCAGAGCGCCGATGCGCGGCGCCAGGTGCTTGTCGTACGCCCACGCGTAGGTCCGGCGCGTCTTGGGCGCCAGCGCGGCAGCGTGCGCGCTGGCCCAGGTGCCGGTGGCGTACTCCGTGAGCGTGATGGCGCCAGCGTCCAGCTCGGCGAGCGTGCCGAGCTGCTTGCGGCGCCGGACCTCCGCGTCGAACGCGTCCGCGTCGCGCTTGCGGTCGAAGTCACGGCCGCGGTGGCGCCCGGCCTCCCGCCAGCGCACCCGGTAGATCGTACGGCCGCGGGCGGTGAACTTCTGCACGCTCATCGCGCGCCTCTCCCGCCGCGCTGCGCCGCCCCGGCGCCAGCAGTGAGGCTAGCGTTCCTGCTGTCCATCACGACCTCCAATCGTGTGGGCCACGCCCCCGGCCGTTCGCGCGGCGCGGGGGCTCTGTTGTCGGGCGCCGATGGTAAGCGGGGGACGGCCGGCAGACAACGAGCGCGCAACCGCCCGCCGCGCGCCAGGTCGGGCGTGGCCGGGTCGCTCCACCACGGTCACGTGTCCCCGCCGCGGCGCGCGCGCTCGCGGAGAGCGGCCAGCTCGTCAGGGACGCGCGGCGCCGGCCCTGGCGCGCCGCGTTGCTCCGGCGGCCCCCACCGCTCCGGGAAGCTGCGTTCGAGCAACCACGCCGCGGCACGCCAGCTGCCCTTGCTCGCCGCGCGCGCCAGCTGGCCAACCAGGATTGCCTCGTGCTCGCCACGCGCCTGCTCCACCGCCGCGCGGAAGTCTCGATAGGGCGCATTGCGCTGGCTACCACGCTCGCCGCGCTGCATCCACTCGTAGAACGTCCGCTCGGAGATCCTCACGGCGCGCGTGGCGGCCTCGACCGCTACGCCCGCGCGCAGCAGCGGCACCAACCGGCCCGTCAGCTCAGGCGTAAGACCGCTGGGACGACCCATCGGGCCTCGTCGTTCTTGCAGGCCAGCCCGCGTGTTGCCAGGGCGGTTTTTTTCGCCGTGAGTGGCCCGGGGTGTCCAGGGCGCTCACTTGACGTGGAAAGTTGCCCACCCCCCTCCTCGTATCAGAGCGATCGGCGGACGGCTCGTCGCTCCACGGTCGCAGCGGCAAGATCCTTGGGCACTCGCGTGAAGCAAGTCCCTCCGGAAGGACCGCGAGCGGCTATCGAATGAGCGTTTCGCGAAACGGATGTCAGAGCGGCGGCGATGCACGAGCCCCTCGCCCCTCTGGGACCGACCGGCGCATCTGACCTCTCAGGAGCCGGGGGGAGAAAGGTTGACTGCCGTGGACCGCGGCGTAGAGCTCGCGCGAGCCGTTGGCGGCGAACGCCTCGGGCTGCGCGCCAATCGAGCCTGCGGGCTTGAACCGCCGGCCGCCGTCGCTGGAATCCGCGCGAAGCCCAATCTCGCCGCCCGCGCTCAAATGCAGATTGGCGGAACCGTCCGGGGGACGCACCGAGGCCGGGAGGCTCGCCGTTAGACGCCGCGAAGTGGCGGCCGAAATGCGATGTTGGTGCTGGGGCGCTGCTCGACTGTCAGCTACCTTCGCCGCGGGCAGGGCGCCGTGCCAACGGGCAGTCCGGCGTCCCGGCGTGGGATTTGCCCCACGGGCCGCGGCAGCCGCCGCTCCGGTCAGGCCTCCGCATGCAGCCGCCCGCCGCGCCGCCCCATTGGCCCGAGCACGGCGATGAGGTCGGGGCGGTGCCGCCGCACCACCAGCAGCCACGCCGCCGCGTAGGCCGCCAGCCCCACGGGCAGTTCCACGACCAGGGGGAGCGGCAGCAGCAGCAGGGCCGCGGCGAGCGGGACGGCCGCGACGAGCGCTTCGGTGAGCGCGGTCAGCGGTCGGATCCGCGGGGCGATGGTTGCCGCGAAGGCCAGGCCAATCGTCACCTCGACGCCGTAGCCACACGCCGTCGCGATCGCCGCCCCGGTGCCCTCGAGCGACGGGATGAGCATGAGGTTGAGCGCGATGTTGACGGCGAGCGCGGCGACAGCGCCCGCGAGCAGCGGACGTGTGCGGTCGCTGGCGACGAGCACCACGCCGGCGACCGCGGAGATGCCGTAGAGCACCGGGACCACGGCTAGCCAGCGCAGCGCGGCGGCGGCCTCGGTGTAGCGCTCCCCGTAGATGAAGTTCAGCACCTGGCCCGCCTCGGTGAGGGCGACGACCGCGAACGGGACGTACACCGCCCCGAGCGCCGCGATCGCGATCTCGGTCAGGCGGCGCAGCTCGCGCCCGTCCCCCATGCGCCGGGCCACGACCGGGGCGACCGCGCCGTCCACCGCGTAGGCCAGGAACAGCACCGCCTCGAACAGCCGGTAGGCCGACGCGTACTCGCCGACCGCGCGATCGCCGCTGATCGCCGCCAGCAGGAGCGCGTCGACGCGGAAGAGCGCCATGAGGACCAGGCCGGTCAGGCCGATCATGGCCGTACCACGGGCCAGCGACCGCATCCCGCGACGGTCGACCAGCGACAACCGGAAGCCGATGCCGATCCGCCGCACAGCAAGCACGTGGGCAACCCACCCGATCACAGACGCCAGGAAAAAGCCCACGACCATCCCGACGAGCCCGTATCCGAGCAGCAGCGCAAGGATGATCAGGACGGCAGCCGCCAGCCGCTGCACGCTCACCGCGGTGGCCGTGCCCGCCTGGTTCTGTGCAGCGGCCGACGAGGACCGGGCCGTGTCGCTCCAGATGTCCAGGAAGACCGCCGCGAGCACGAACACCACGGCCGCCCGCGCGTCGTCGGTCGGCCGGGAGGCCCACGCCGCGGCACCGCCGACCAGGAAGACCGGGATCGCTATCAGCGTCTGCCACGCGATCGCCTGCGAGTGAAGCGCCGGCAACCGGCTGCGGTCGCGGCTCCCCCGGATCACGAGGACGGGATCGAAGCCCCACTCGGCGATCGACGAGATCATCAGCGCGAGCGCGAGCGTGAGCGTGAAAGCGCCGAACTCCTCCTGCGTCAGCACCCGGGCAGCGACGACCGTCCACGCGAACGTCGTGAGCTTGCCGCTGACCTCGGCCAGCGCCGCGAAGACCGCATTCAGCTGCGCGCTCCAGCGGCCCGCGGCGGCGCTCAACGGCTCGGCCGGACGAGCGGCCGGTGCGCCCGGCTTCGCTCCGGATGGGAGTCGGCAGCGCGGACGCCGCTCGAGACCGCCGCCCGGCGACGGTCCCCCGCGTCGAGCCCACGCGCGGCGCGATCAGCGACGTGCATGCCGGCGCAGTATGACGTGCCCGTCGCACGGCCAAGCGCCGGCGGCCGGGCCCACCTTACGTGGCGTGTTCGCGGCCCTCAGCGCGCAGCCGCCGGCCTCGTCTGCTCGCCCGCCGGCCGAGGGCGTACCGGCCACACCGGACACCACCGCACCACACACGCTGACACTGAGGCAGCGTTATGTGCCTTGGAGGGACCGTAAAGCTGGAGAAGTCAGCGCGGTCAGTCGGGAACCACGCGCAACTGGCGTCGGCCCCGCAGCCGGTAGGAGCGGAAGTGCGCATCGAGGGTGAAGATCAGCCGGTCGCCACGGTCCTCGGCGAGGGCCACGAGGGTGGCGTCGGCGAGGTCCATCGGGTGGTCGCGGTAGCGGCGCATGAGCTCGGCGGCGCGTGCCGTCAGCTCGGCGGTCGGGTCCGCGACGACGAGACTGGCGCGCTCGACGAGCTTCCAAAGGGCTTCCTGCGCGGGCCACCCGGCGGCGCGGCCGAGCAGGTAGATCGCCTCGGTGAACGCCGGCCATGTCGTGGTCAGCGGCACCGGCAGCCTGTCGAGGGCCTCGCGGCAGCGACCGTGGTCGGCCTCGCCGGCGTCGATGAGGGCAATGAGGGGCCCGGCGTCGACGAGCGTCAACGCGCGCGCGGGCGCTCGGCGAGTATGTCGCCGAACGCCTCGCCGGTCCGTCGCGCACGCCCGCCCTTGGAACGCACGGCACCGATGACGTCGTCGAGTTGCGTCGTCGGCCGGATGGCCAGCGTCCGCTCTGCCCGCTCGGCGGCTGCGCGCCGGAGGAACTCCGAGACGGTTTCCCCCTCACGGTCCGCCGCACGGCGGACGAGATCGTCGAGGTACTTGTCGAGGCGAACACTGCGCACGCCTTCGACTGTATCACGCTATGTGCATGTCGTCATACGAAGTCGTCAGCCAGGCACCGCCGGCGTCCGGCCGCGTAGCGGTGGACGCGGACGCGAGCGTAGTCCTCACGCTGCGCATGCTGCGCGCGACCCGCGACGAGCTGCTGCTCGATCGCGACCGTCCCCGCGTGGTCCTCGACGTGCTCAGCGTCGACAAGCGCATGTCCGCGCTGCGGGCGCGGCTGGAGGCGTTCCTGGCCGACGTGCAGGCCGCAATCCCGCCGGCTCGGGGCGAGCAACGAACCTGGTCCCGGCCGCGGACGCGGCGATGATCGCGGGGCCAGAGCCCGATCGTCCATGCGATCGGCAGTGGAGGCCCGCGCGCTCGGGCGATCGTCGCCGCTTCAGCGCGAGACGGCACCTTCGCCCGCGGCCGCACGACCGCCCAGGTACGCCTCGGCGAGCTGCGGATCGGCGAAGACGACGTCGGGGCTGTCGTCGAGGAGCTTGCGCCCGTGGTGCAGGACCACGACACGATCGGCCAGCTCGGCGATGGCCTGCATCACGTGCTCGATGAGGACGATGGCGACGCCGCGGTCGCGGACGCTGCGGATGAGCTCCACCGCCGTCCCGATCTCCACCGCGTTCAGCCCCGCCATGACCTCGTCGAGCAGCAGGACCCGGGGGTTGGTCGCGAGCGCCCTGGCCATCTCGAGCCGTTTGCGCTCGGGCGCGTTGAGCGCCTCGGCCGGCAGCGCCGCCTTGTCGGCGAGATCGAGCGCGTCGAGGAGACTGCGCCCCTGCACCCGGGCCTCCCCGATCGAGGGCGGCGACGTGGAGCCGTACAGCGCCCCGACCATGACGTTCTCGAGGACGCTCATCCCGACGAAGGGCTGGGCGACCTGGAACGTGCGGCTGATGCCCAGGCGGGCGACCCGCGCAGGTCGCATGCCCCGGATCGAGCGGCCGTCGAACCGCACGTCTCCGGTCCATCCCGAAAGCGCTCCGGAGAGCACGCTGACCATGGTCGTCTTCCCGGCGCCGTTGGGCCCGATGAGGCCGAGGATCTCACCCTCCTGGAGGGTGAAGTTGACGTCGTCGACCGCGGTGAGCCGCCCGTAGCGCATGCTGACGCCGGTCGCCTCGAGCAGCGCGATCACGGCGCGCCTCCACGCTCGAACTCCAGCTGCTGCGCCGTGGTCGCCTGCACCCGGAACATCTCGGCGATCGGATGCCAGCCGCCGCTGAGCAGCCGGACGTACGCGGGGCGGCCGAACGGCATCGCGACGTACAGCACCTTGCCCGTCACGACCCAGCCCAGCCGCTCGTGGGTCTTGCTCGATCGGCGGTTGGCATGGACGACCTGCGTATACGCGGTGCGATACCCGGCGGCCCTCGCGTGCTCGAGCATGCGCGACAGCAGCTCCGTGTGGATCGCATGCCCGCGCCACTCCGGCACGGTGAAGGCATCAAAGCAGTACACCTCGTCGTCGGCCATCTCGACCGTGCCGTCCTCGTCGACCTCCCTCCGGAACGCGAGCCAGTTGAGCGCCACCGGCTTGTCGTCGACCAGAGCGACGAAACACAGCTGGCCGCGCTCGGCTCGCCGGAGGTACAAGGCAGTCCGGTCCTCGCCGGGCAGCAGCGCCGCGAGCCGCGGCAGGTCCTCCTCCGACGCGGTCGTGATGCGCACGGGCGCCCGGGCGCGAAACGGCGCCAGCGGCACCTCGAGGTCCTTGCGCCAGATGTCGATCACGCGCACCCGGCGCAGCGGGCGCGTCGCGCGCCCGACGAGGCCGCGCATGCTCTGGACTCCCCCGGACCGCACGATGGCGTGACGGATCCGCCGCATCGGTCACCCTCCGGGTGGTGGGGCGACCGCGGCGATCGTGCGGGCGATCTCCGCCGTCGAGCCGTAGCACGGCAGCGCCCGCTCGATCGTCCGCCGGTTGCCGAGCGCGCGGTCGGGTGCGCCGAAGTACACGTAGACCGGCACGCCGGCGCCGGCGGCGCGCCACGCGCCGCCGGCGGCGGCGAGGGCCTCGGCGAGCTCGGCGATCTCGCTCGCGACGTCGATGACCGTGACGATCAGGGCGTCGACCTCGCCGGAGGCGAGCAGGGCCGAGATGAGCGGCGGGTACAGCCGCTCGTACTCCCACCAGATCGGGGTCACGTCGACGGGATTGCGCAGCCCGGCGTACTCGGGCAGGAGGGCACCGAGCTCGGCGCGTAGCCCGGGCGAGAGCTCGGGCACCTCGAGACCGTGGCGGGTGCAGAGATCGGCGAGCTCGGCGCCGACGCCGCCGGACCCGGTGAGGATCGCGACCCGCCGTCCGGGCGGGCGCGGCTGCCAGCTCAGCGCCTTCGCGGCATGGAACACGTCGAGACCGGTGTCCACGGCGACGACCCCGGCTGGGAGCGCGTCGTGGCGCTCCCACGCCGTGCCCACGTGCGCCAGCGACGCGCGCCGGCCCGCGGGCGAGGCGCCGACGCGGGCGACGACGACCGGCTTGACCGCGGACAGGTCCGCGAGCGCCGCGGCGAACTCCTCCGGTCGACGCGACGACTCCAGGAACAGGGCCACGACCTCCGTCCGGTCGTCGTCGCGAAAGTCGCGCAGGACATCGGCGATGTCCACGTCCGACGCGTTGCCCAGGTCGCAGAGCCGGTTCATCGCGAGCCCGTGGTTATGGGCGTACATCCACGCCGCCATCGCGAAGCCGCCGCTCTGGGTCACGCACGACAGCCCGGGTCCGACCGCCGGAAGCTCGGGCACCATCGAGGCGTTCAGCCCGGCGGGGCCGTTGAGCATCCCAACGCTGTTGGGCCCGACGACCCGCATGCCACGACCGGTGGCGGCGTCGACGAGCTCGCGCTGCAGCGCCTCCCCGTCCGCGGAGACCTCCCCGAAGCCGCTGGGGATGGCCAGGAGGAAGCGGGCTCGGCCGGGTGGGCAGTCCCGCAGCACCGTGAGCACCCGCGCCGCCGGGACGAGCGCGATGAGCAGGTCGACGTCCTCGGGCAGCTCGGCGAGGGTGGGCCAGGCACGGCGGCCTTCGATCTCGGGCTCGGTGGGATGGACCGGGTAGATGCTGCCCTCGAATCCGGCGTTGAGGTGGCGCATGAAGCGGTTGCCCATCTTCCCCTCGGCGTTGCTGGCGCCGACGACCGCGATGCTGCGCGGGGCGAAGAACCGCTCGAGCGACACGTCACACACCGAGGAACAGCCGCTGGAAGTCCGGGTCCTTCAGCATCTCGCCGCTGGGCCCGCTGCCCACGATCCGCCCGTGCCGGATGACGTAGGCGCGGTCGGCGTGGGTCAGCGCCGTGCGGACGTCCTGCTCGACGATCACGAGCGTGGTGCCGGCCTCGCGCACGGCGGCGAGCGCCTCGAGCAGATCTCCGACGACGACCGGAGCGAGCCCGAGTGACAGCTCGTCCACCAGCAGCACGCGCGGCCGCGACATCAGGCCACGGCCGATCGCGCACATCTGCTGCTCGCCGCCGCTGAGGGTGCCGACGACCTGGCTGCGCCGCTCGGCGAGGATTGGGAAGAGCTTGAGCACCCGAGCGAGCTGCTCCGCCATCGTGTCCCGGTCGCGCACCGTGTAGGCGCCCATCCTGAGGTTCGCGGCGACAGTCATGCCGGAGAAGAGCCGCCGGCCCTCGGGGACGAGGCTGATCCCGCGGCGTACGCGGTCGAACGCCGCGAGCCGGCCGAGGTCCTCGCCGTCCAGGTGGATCGAGCCGCGCCGTGGCGCGAGAACGCCGGCGATCGTGCGCATCAGCGTGGTCTTTCCGGCCCCGGCGGCGCCGACGATGGCCACCCACTCACCGCGGTCGACGTCGAGGCCGACGTCGAAAAGCACATCGAAGGGACCGTAGCCGGACGTCACCCCCCGCACCGCCAGCATGCTCAGCGCGATCCGGCGCCCCCGGTGAAGGACAGGCGCAGCCGCTCGCGGGCGAACCGCGCGAGCCCGTTGGGAAGGAAGAGGACGACGGCGATGATGATCAGCCCGAGGATGCCCAGGTGGTACTGCAGGAAGTTGCTCCAGGCCACGGTCGTCGTGATCTCGATGAAGAACGCGCCGATGATCGGCCCGAGCAGCGTCCCCATCCCGCCGAGCAGCGTCATGACGAAGAGCTTGACCGCGACGGCCATGTCGAACGCCCCCGACGGGTCGATGTAGCTGATCCAGTACGCCCAGATGCCGCCCACGAGGCCGGTGAGCATCGCGCTGATGCCCCAGGCGGCGGTCTTCAGGCGCGTGGTGCTCACGCCGAGGCTGTCGGCGGCCTCCTCCGCGTCGCGGATCGCCCGCAGCCCGTATCCGATGCGGTTGCGCGTGACGAGCCACGAGACGAGCAGCGCGAGGGCCATCGCGCCGAGGAAGAGGTAGTAGAAGAGCGCCGCGCTCTGGTCCGCTGACCCCGGTGGCAGCGGGAGCGAGAGGCCTCGGCCCCCACCGGTGACGTCCGCGTTCTCGACAAGCGCCGCCACCGCCTGATTGAGGGCTAGTGTCCCGATCGCGAAGTAGTGCCCGCGCAGTCGGAGCAGCGGTGGCCCGACGACGAGCGCGACGAGCAGGGACATGAGGACGGCAGCGGCGAGCGCGAGCGGGAACACCACCCCGTAGCGGGCCATCAACACGCCCGTGCAATACGCCCCGAGCCCGAAGAAGACGACGTTGCCGAACGCGGGGTAGCCGGTGTAGCCGGCGATGATGTTCAGCGCCTGGGCGGCGGTCGCGAACATGAAGACGCTGCTGAGCACCTGGAGCCAGTAGAGGTCGAACACGAGCGGTCCGGCGGCGAGCACCGCCGCGACCCCCGCCACGACGGCTAGCACCAGAGCGCGGCTAGATCTGGGCATAGAACGGCTTGCCGAAGATTCCCCGCCGCAGCCATACCAGGACGACGAGGACGAGCAGGAAGCCGACGGCGTTTCGGTATCCGGGATCGAAGGCGAGCGAGGTGACGTTCTCGGTCACGCCGAGCAGCATGCCGCCGGCGATCGCCCCCGGCACGCTGCCGAGGCCACCGAGCACGACGACCACGAACGACTTCGTCGTGAACCCCGTGGCGGAGTACGGCGAGAACGTGAAGACGACCGCGACCAGCGACCCGGCGACACCCGCCATGAAGGCGCCGATCCCGAAGGTCGTCGCGTAGATCCTCGGCGTGTTGACGCCCGCGAGCTGCGCGGCCTCGCGGTCGAAGCTCGTGGCCTCGATGGCGGTGCCCGTCCGCGTGCGCTTCAGGAAGGCCGCGAGCGCGACGGTCAGGGCGATCGCGATTACGAACACCGCCAGCCGCGTGTAGGGGACCTGGATCCCCGCGATCGTCAGGCCGTCGCCGCTGTAGCTCGGGTTGACCGACCGGATGTCGGACGTGAACACGGCGATGTTGGCGTTGGTCAGGACCATGTCCAAGCCGAAGGTGAGGATCAGCGTGAGGAACACCGACGCCTCGACGACGCGGTTGAGCAGGAACCGCTGCAGCACGTAGCCGAAGGCGAACAGGGCGGCCCCCGACACCGGCAGCGTCAGGAACGGGTCGACGCCCAGGTTCGTGAGCACATAGGTGATGTACGCCCCGAGCACGATCATGCTGCCGTGCGCGAGGTTGATGATGTTCATCACGCCCCAGACAAGCGAGAAGCCCATGGCCATGCAGGCATAGAGTCCGCCCAGGAGCACCCCGTTGACGACGGCCTGGGTCAACGCATCACGGTCGGCGCCCGCCCCCGGCTCAGCGCGATTGCCAGGAGGGCATAGGCACGACGGGCTCGGTCTGCTTGGCGTCGTCGGGGTAGACGACCTGCGGCCTGCGGTCCTGCACCTGGATCACGGCCATGCCCTTGGCCACGTTCTGGCCCTTGTCGTTGAACCTGATGCGGCCGTAGAACGACTCGAGGTCCGTCTCGGCGATCGCGTCGCGGACCTTCTCGGGATCGAGCGTGCCGGCGTTCTTCAGCGCGTTGTAGAAGACCTCGACCGCCGCCGAGGACTGCGGCGGGTGGTAGTCGGGTTTGTAGCCCTTCGCCTTCTCGAAGCGCTTCGCGTACTCCTCGGCCGTCCAGCCCAGGATCTGGTCCTTCGACGGCTGCTGAGGCGTCCACTGCACCGGCTCGTACATGTAGTTCGCATCGTCCTTGAGGTCCTCGATGAAGCCCGGCACCGTCGGGCCGAGGAGGAAGCTCATCATGGCGGGTGCGAAGCGGGCCTCCTTGGCCTGCCGCACGAGCTGGATCATGTCGCCGGTGTAGCCGGCGGCTATCAGCATGTCGGGCTTGGAGTTCTTGGCTGCCGCAACCAGCGACGACAGGTCCGACGTCCCGGTCGGATACGTCCCCTTGTAGACGACCTCGAAGCCCATCTCCTTCGCCTGCCGCTGGGCGGCCTCGATCCCGGTCTGCGGGAACAGGTCGTTCTCGTTGATCAGCGCGATCCGCCGCGGACGCGGCTTCACCTGCTGCGCCGTCTCGAGCAGCGCCTTGCTGTACGAGTCGACGGTGGTGAGCGTGCCGAAGAGGTACTTGAAGCCGCGCTCGTAGATGTTCGTGCTCGCAGCATGGGCGACGACCATCGGCTTGCGGTGCCGCTCGGCGACCGTGCTCGCCGCCTCCGTGATGCCGCTGGAGTACGGCCCGAGAAGGAAGTCGACCTTGTCCTTGACCACGAGCCGCTCGAACAGCCGTACTGCCGTGTCCGCGTCGCTCTTGTCGTCGTAGTACTTGATCGCGATCTTGTGCTTGCGACCGCCGATCGGGATGCCTCCGCGGCGGTTGATCTCGTCGACGATGAAGTCGTAGCCGTCGCGCACGCTCCGCGCCTCGGCGGCGAGATCGCCGGTCAGCGACAGCGAGGCGCCGAAGGTGATCTGGTCACCGCTCTTGCCACCTGAGCCGGAGTCCTCGCCCCCGCACGCCGCGACGCCTAGGGCGAGGACGACCGCGGCACACGCAGACAGGATCAGGCGCGGGACAGTGGGCATCGCTAAGGCTCCCCCAAGCGTCGGCGGACAAGAGCGGTGAAAAGTAGACGAACGCCCCACGGGATGTCGGACCCCCCGACACTCGTCCGCGCAGCCGGACGAACTCACGGCCCGGCACGAGGGGCTGCCGATACCCCGGAGATATGGGCGGCGCGACCGAACTGCACAACGAGGCGCTGGCGCTGGCGCGGCGGCTCATCCGCATGAACACCGTGAACCCGCCGGGCGACGAGCGCCACGCGGTGGAGCTCCTGGCCGCCTACCTCGACGACGCCGGGCTGGAGTGCCAGATGTTCGCGCTGGATCCCGCGCGCCCCAACCTCGTGGCAAGGCTGCGCGGCCGCCGCGAGGGGCCGACGCTCGGCTACCTCGGCCACGTCGACACCGTGCTCGCCGACCCGGCCGAGTGGACGCATGATCCGTGGTCGGGGGAGATCGCGGACGGCTGCCTCTGGGGCCGCGGCGCGCTCGACATGAAGGCCCAGGTCGCCGCCGAGGCTGCGGCTGCGGCCGCGCTTGCCCGCGAGGGGGTGCGGCCGGAGCGCGGTGACCTGCTGCTCGTGGTCGCCGCCGACGAGGAGGCCGGCGGCCGGTACGGGGCGCGGTTTCTGACCGAGGCGCACCCGGCGCAGGTCCGGTGCGACTTCCTGGTCAACGAGGGCGGCGGTCAGGTCATCGAGCACCGGGGCCGGCGGCTGTACCCGGTTTCGTGCGCCGAGAAGGGGGTCTTTCGCTTCACCGTGACGACGGCCGGCGTCGCCGGCCACGCCTCGGTCCCCGGGATCGCGGACAACGCGCTGATCAAGATGGCTCCCGTCCTCGAGCGCTTAGCCCGGGCGGCGCCCACGGTCGCCCCGGCGGAGGAGGCGCTGGAGCTGCTCGCGGCGCTCGGCGAGCCGGGCGACCCTCGTCCGGCGGTCGCCCGCCTGCGCGCGGGCGCCCCCGAGCTCGCCGCGCTCGTCGACCCGATGCTCGGCATGACGCTCGCACCGACGCGCATTGCGGCCTCGGACATGGTGAACGTCATCCCCTCCCGGGCGCGCCTGGAGGTGGACTGCCGCGTCCCGCCGGGGATCGGCGAGGCCGAGGTCCGGCGCGGCGTGGCGGAGGCGCTCGGTGACGCGGGCCACGAGCTTACGCTCACGGAGACCACGGTCGGGACGCGCTCCCCCGCGCACTCCTCGCTCATGTCGGCGATCGGCACCTGGGTCGGACGAGCGGACCCCGGCGCGACCGTCGTCCCGGTCCTGGACCCCGGATTCACGGACTCGCACTGGTTCCGCGCGGCCTTCCCGGACTGCATCGCCTACGGCTTCTTCCCGCAGCCGCACATGCCCCGCGTGCAGACCACGGCGCTCATCCACGGGCCCGACGAGCGCATCGACCTGCGCGACCTCGCCTTCGCGACGCGGTTCTTCGCCGAGCTGCCCTCCGCGCTGCTGGGCTGGAGCGCGCCCGCACGCCCCGCGAGGGCGGCCTGAGGCGCACGCGCTCCGCGCGCGACGAGCTGCTGACCGACCGCGATCAGGTCCTCGACGTGCTCAACGTCGAGAGGACCGCGTGAGGTAGCGCCGCTCGGGGTTCGACCACGCCCGGCCAGCCCCCATTGTTGCCACCCCACAGAGTTCAACAGCGCGCGGGTTACGCCTGCCAGAGCGAATCCGGTGACGCGCCCGAGAGGATTCGAACCTCTGACCTTCGGTTCCGTAGGCCGACCCGGGAGTTCGGTGGAGTCCGGTATGGCTGGCTTTCTCGGCTCTGGAAGCGGCTTTTCACGGTAGACGTGGCCGGTGACCAATCCGGCCGAAGCGAGGAGAAGTTCTCACTTTGTTCTCACCACAGGCGGCTGCATCGACGCGCCCTCCGGCTTCGAAGAGCGCGAGACGGTGCCGTCGCCGTCGACGAGGTACAGCGCGTCTGCGGCCGGCTAGGCGAGCAGGCCGGCGATGTCGTCGCGCAGGGGCCGCCAGGTCCGGCCGGTGTCGGTCGAGGAGAACAGGCCGCGCTGGTGGCGGCGACCAAGCGGTCGGGGTTGTCGGGCGCGAGCGCGAGGTCAAATACGGGCGCGGGCGGGGTGCGCTCATCCCAGGACTTGCCACTGTTGTCGCTGGTCAGAAACGCGCCGGTGCCGGAGTCCACGCTGTAGATGCGCTGCCCGGCGGCGGGCAGCATGTGCAGGTTGGCCTCGCCGAGCAGGGGAGACGGTGTCCCAGCTTTCCCCGCCGTCGTCAGAGCGCTGCAGCCCAATCTGCGGCGGCAGGTCTTCGCGGGCGTCCGGATGTCCGGAGGAGAGGAAGCGGTTGTCGCCGGCGATGGTGAAGCCCATCAGGTCGTGGTGCAGGGCGCCGACGCGCGTGGCCTTCGCCTCGCCTTCCGGTGCCCGCCACAGCCCGCTGTGTGTGGCGATGTAGAGGTCGCCGTCGCCGGGGTTGATGCCGAGGCCGTTCACGTGCTGCGGGCCGGCGTCGGAGATGAGGCTGTCGTTGCCGGCGGGCGCGGCGTCGTCGTCACTGCTGCCGCAGCCCGCGACAGCGACGGCGATGACGATGAGGACGAGCAGAAGGAGTCGGGGCATCACGGTGGGAGGGAGTCAGGACGGGTGAAGCGGGCGAAGTAGCCGAGCGCTGTGCCGGACCGCTGCGCGAACATCAGCCCCGCACGCTCGGCCCGTTCGCGCAGACGCTTCGGGGTGACCCAGTGCGGGTCGCCGAAGAGCTCGCCGACGACGAGGCGGCCACCGGGCTTGAGGACGCGCGCGAGTTCGCCCAGTGCGGCGTCTTGGTCGGGTATCTCGCCGAGCACGGTCGTCAGGTACGCGGCGTCGAAGGTCGCGTCCGCGTACGGCAACCGCTGCGCGTCGCCCTGGGTCGGCGTGATGTTGCCGACCCCGCGCTCTCCCGGACGGCGGATGGTGTGGTCGAGCATCCCCTGCTGGAGGTCGAAGATGTCGAGCTGCCCGGCGAGGGAGACCCACTCGGCGACGTCGAGCGTGTAGTAGCCCGTGCCGGGACCGACTTCGAGGATGCGTTCGCCTCGTCCATGCGCGCCGGGTCAGCGGCAGGCCATCGAGGGTGAAGCGCACAGCGTCAGCGTCAGGAATCACAGGTTGTCTCCTTTCGGTGTGTTGGCGAAGGCTTCGGCGAGCGGGCGACCGCCCGCCCGGCGAAGACGCTCCCGCCCTGCGGTCCGCCTCGGAGTCGTCGCGTCGTTGCCGTCCGCGCGGACCCACGCGTCGAGCGCATCGGGCGGGACGCGCCAGCGACCGCGGACCTTCACCGCGGACAATTCGCCGGCGTCGATGGCGCGCAGGACGGTGCGCGGGTGCACCGTGAGAGCCCAGGCCGCCTGCTGGACAGTCATGGCTGGCTGCTGGGGCGTCTCCCCTGCAGTTGCGGTCGTCCGAGCGGCGATCCGGGGCGCAAGGAGATCTGCCAGGCGATCAAGCGCCTGCTCGCTCAGACCGTCGAGTAGAGCATCCGCGAGGTGGGCGCTCACGTGCGCTCCCCCTTGCTCCTGCGGTCGCCGCACCGACCCACCGCCAGCCGCAGCGCGATGAGCAGGTCATCGAGGGGCAGCTCGGCGCGCCAGATGCCGTCAGAGCCGCGGTAATGCTCGACGGCGATGCGGACGGTCTGCGGGTTGAGGCCGGCGTCGCGGTAGCGGGCGGCCACGTCGGCGGGCAGCTGGCGCGTCATGCGACCCCCCGCCTGTTGGTGTCCCCAGTACGAGATGTGTCCCCAGCACGCGTATCTGGCTCAGCTACAGCGTTTTCGCAGGTGTCCCCCGGTGTCCCCGAGGCATATACGCGCGCGCGTGCGTGCGCGTGCGCGTTCTCTCCTGGGGGATCTTGGGGACACGCCCTGTTCGCGCCGCTCGCGGGCGGCGGGACGACGAACACGCTGACCCGCACGCGGTCAGTCGCTGTGCGGCCGCGGCCGGCGCCCGGGCGGCGTGCTTCGGCACGTCGGTGCTCCCAGCCGGCTTCCTTCATGCGGCCAACGAGCTGGCCGGTCGTGCCCGGCTGGTGCAGGAAGCCGCGCACGTACCGCTCCACGTCGGCGACGCGCAGGTAGGCGCTGCCGTCCGCCCACACCAGCATTGGGGCGCGGTAGTGGGCGTCCTCGAAGGCCAGCCGCCCGGCGCGCGGGTCGAAGTCGGGCACCCCCGCCAGCCAGCTGAGCGCCGCCCACCGCGCGGCCGGGTCGGTGTAGTCGCCCTGGTGGACGGCCTGGCAGATGCGCAGCACCTGGTCTTGCCAGTCGGCCGTCTCGGTGCGCGCGTCATGGGCTTCGACCGCCTCGCTGGCACGCACGGCGACGATGGCCACGTCTTGGGCGTCGGCCTTGGTGAACGTCGGCAGCTGCGGCGCGTCGGCGCCGAGTGCGAAGATCACCACCTGCACCAGCCGTGTCGGGCTCAGCAGGTCCCCGGCGGTGTCGAACCGCAGCCGGCGTCCGTCCTCGAGCGAGACTGCCACGGGGCTGTCGGAGGTTGCGCCATATCGTCGCACCCGAACGGCGGGCGACGGCAAGCGCAGCTGCTCTGTGAGCCATCCCAGCAGTTCGCCGGTCGTCGCCCCCGCGGGTGGTGGCACCGACCGCAGGGCGCTACCGCGGCGGGTCTTGTGGACCCGCTCCGCCGGCGCGCCGTCGCTGGCGTCGCGGTCGCCGTAGGCGGACCCCAGGGCCTGCACCGGATCGAGGGTCACGCGGCCTCCCAGCACCGACTGGCGTTGAACGCCGCCTCCGCCGCGTCGAGCGCGGCGTAGACCGCCGTGGTCGCGCAGCGGTTGCGGCAGCCGACCGTCACGGGCCCGCCGACGCGCCGCTCCACGATCGTCAGCTCGCGCCTGTCGCCGGCCACGGTGCCGGCGCAAGCGGGGCAGAAGGCGCGCCATGTGTCCATGCGCCGCTCGTCGGGTCGGTAGGAGTCCTGGCGCGTGGCGCGCAGCGCGAGCAGCAGCCGGTCGAGCGGCCGGTCAAACGGCCGCCGGCACCGATCGAACTCCGAGTCGCCCGCGGACGGCGGCTTGTGGGGTCGGGAGGCGCACTCTTCGCAGAGCGCGCGGGCGACGTGCGAGTAGCGCGTGCCGATCAGCTCGCGCTCGCTCCCGCAGCCCTGGCACGGGCCGGTCCACCGGAAGTCGCGCGTTGAGGCGCTCATGCGGTCCTCCGCGGGCATACGACGAGCCGCCCCGAAGGACCCTCGGCGAAGCGACCGTCGTTGATGAGCAAGTCGATTGCACCGGCGAGGATGGGCTCGGCCCAGCTGGCGAATTGCCGCAGCCGCGCGATGTCAGCGACCGTTGCGACGAGCTGGCGGTGCTCGATCACCTGCTCGTACACCAGGTTGGCGCGCATCTCGCGGACCGTGATGCTGGTCGGCAGCGTCACAGCGCGGTCCTGCGTCTCGTTGGGATCAATCGCTCGGTGTGCGCCTCGGGCCGCACCACGTTGTGATGGCCGCGGCGCTGCGACAGCTCGAGCAGCAGGTCGAGGTAGCGGACCGCGCGTTCGCCGGTGGGTCGCTGGGCATCGCGCTCCCAGCCGGACAGCGTCGCTATCGACACGTCGAGGTGGTCAGCGACCTCACGGAGAGAGAGGTCCGAGTGCTCGCGGATGGCTCGCGCCGCGCCGTTGGCGCACATCGCTCGGATCTGCGCAAGCGCAACGGGCACCGACCTGGTTGACCTAGGCGACATTTAGGCACCCCCATGGGCTGGCAAGAACAGGGTTGGACGGAGGACCGCCAACGACGGATGGACGCCCGGAGAGGCGCCGAAGGCCCGAGGTCAGCGGCGACGGAGTGCCCGGCCGCGCAGCCCGGGCGCGGGCAAGTAGCCAGGGCAGAACGGCCGTTCCGCCCTCGCGGCCGGCTGCGTCGCTTATGGCAGCCGAGGTCGGCGCTCTGCAGGCCGCCGAACCGAAGGCTCAGGCGCTCGGCATCACGGGCGCTTGAGAAACGCTGCCTGCGCCGCCCGTGTGCGGGCAGGGGTCGTCTGGCAGCTCACCGTGCGCCCGGGCTATGGGCGGGCCAACGCTCGGCTCGGCGCAAAGTCTGCACAGGCTCCGGACGGAAAGCGAACGCGCGCCTTAGGCGGTTGAGGCGCCCGTGCGCTGCTGCACACGTGCTGCACATGTCGCCGTCCAGCCGAGTACCGGGCAGTCACGCGGCGCGGCCGGAGAACCCCGTAGCCTTCGGGGATGAGCGCACTCGCGAGTACTGTCGTGTACGGCCCGCAACTCCCTCCTAAGGAGTAGGCCGCTGGTTCGAATCCAGCTCGGGGCGCTGTGCTCGAGGCGCTCGCCATCCTCGGCGCGGGGATGGCCGCCGGCGCCATCAACGCCGTCGTGGGCAGCGGGACGCTCATCACGTTCCCCGTCCTGCTCGCCGCCGGCTACCAGCCCGTGGTGGCCAACGTGTCGAACACGATCGGGCTCGTCCCCGGATCGCTGGCCGGCGCCGTCGGCTACCGGCGCGAGCTCGCCGGGCAGCGCCCGCGCCTGACGCGGCTGGCGCCGGCGTCGCTGGCCGGCGGCATCACCGGCGCTGCCGCGCTGCTGCTGCTCCCCGAGCGGCTCTTCGAGGCGATCGTGCCCGTCTTCATCGCCCTGGCCCTGGTGCTCGTCGTCGTGCAGCGCCGGCTGGACGTCGCGCTCGCGCGGATCCGCCCGCGCGAAGGCGAGCGGCCGCGGGCTTGGGCGGTGGTGGCGGTGTTCGCCGCGGGCGTGTACGGCGGCTACTTCGGCGCCGCCCAGGGGATCCTGCTGCTCGCGATCCTCGGCGTCGCGCTGCACGACCACCTGCAGCGGATCAACGCGCTGAAGGTGGTGCTGGCCGGGATCGTCAACACGGTCGCCGGCGTCGTCTTCGCCTTCGTCGCCGACGTCGCCTGGGGGCCGGCCGCGCTGATCGCGGCCGGCTCGATCGCGGGCGGGTGGCTGGGCGCGCGCTACGGGCGGCGCCTGGAGGAGACGCATCTGCGCGGGCTCGTCGTCGCGGTCGGCGTCGTCGCGATCCTGCAGCTCGCGCTCGGCTGAGGCGCTCAGGCGCGGTCGGGGCGATCCGGGTAGACGTCGTCGATCGTCGCCAGCGCGACGTAGGGCGCGCCGGCCGCCTCCTCGATCCGCGGACCGCCGCCGGCCAGCCGGTCCAGGACGCTGACGACCCCGACCACCTCGTGGCCCGCCTCGCGCAGGGCGTCGAGCGCCAGGAGCGTGGAGCCGCCGGTGGTCACGACGTCCTCGACGACCACGCAGCGGTCCTCGGCGTCCAACAGCGGCCCCTCGATGCGGCGCTGCAGCCCGTGCGCCTTGGCCTCCTTGCGCACGAAGAACGCCTTCACGTCGGCGCCGCCCGCCAGCGCCGCGCAGGCGATGGGATCGGCCCCCATCGTCGTGCCGCCGACGGCCGTCGCGTCCCACGCGCGCGCCCGTTCGGCGACGAGCTCGGCCAGCGCGTGGAAGCCGGCCGGGCGCAGGATCGCCCGCTTGGCGTCGACGTAGTACTGCGCCGTCGCGCCGCTCGTGAGCACGACCTCCCCCAGCACGAGGGCGTGGGCGCGCAGCTCGGCGATGAGGCGCTCGGCGGCCGACATGCGGGCGCGTACCCTATCCGCCGTGCTGGAGGGCTTTCTCCGCCTGGCCGCGATGGTGACGAGCGCCTGCGTGCTGCTCGGCTTCGTGCTCTTCGCACTGGACGAGTCCTCGACGGCGTCGCAGAAGAGCCAGGACGCGATCGCCGGACGCAAGGCCTCGTACACCACCGACCCGTCGCCCGAGCAGGAACGCGCCCGCGAGCGCGCCCACTCGGCGCCGCGCGAGTTCGTGGACGACATCAACGACGTCCTGCTCGCGCCCTTCGCCTGGATCGAGCCCGAGAGCGCCAACCGCTGGCTGCGGCGCGGGGTGCCCACGCTGGTCGCGCTGATCGTGTACGGGTTCGGGCTGGGCTTCCTCGCGCGCTACGCCCACGGCCGGCCCTGACGGGTTACGGATAGACGTCGACGCGGTCGCCGTAGCGCACCCACGAGAAGATCGAGAACGCCTCCTCGAGCGGCACCCGCAGGCAGCCGTGGCTGGCGGGATAGACGGGCACGGACCAATAGCCGTGGATCGCGTAGCCGCGGACGAAGTAGTTCGAGTCGACCATGCCCTTGGCGTTGGTCCCGAAGGCCTTCAGGTACACGCGGAAGGAGCCCACGACCGTCGGCGTGCCGGGCTTGCCCGAGCTCATCGGGTAGATCCGCCGGACCCGGCCGCGCTCGACGAGCGCCAGCACCTGACGCGACAGGTCGGCCTCGACGTGGTGGCCGTGCCCGGGGAAGCGCGTGCGCAAGCGTCCTTGGCCGCGGCGCAGGCGGCGGAAGACCTCGGGCGAGGCGCGGACGGTCCGCGCCATGCCCACGACCTTGTGGAAGGCCAGGACCGCGCGCGCGGTGCGCGCGTCGTAGCGCCCACGGGCGCCAACCACGTAGCCCAGCGCGGCGAGCTTGGCCTGCAGGAGCCGGACGACCGGCCCGCGCGCGCCCGGCCCGGCGGACGGCGGGACGATGCGCACGACGACGGCGCGGGCCCGGAACGTCCGCTGCTGCGG
>JBKPLC010000018.1:0-7347 GCA_046731495.1 Actinomycetota bacterium
GACCTGCCCGTCCTCGAAGCTGAACTCCGGCTCGAAGCTCTCCACCTCGAGCGAGCCCCGCGGCCGGCGATCGGCGAGCGCCCGGGCCGCGCTTCGGGCGAGCGCGAGCGGTTCCGAGATCGCTTCCGGCGGGGTGTCCCGCCCGGCGAACATCCGGTCGAGTTGGTCGTAGTTGAGCCGGGCGTCCGAGCGGACCATGCTCCGGTAGAAGCTCGCCGAGAGAGGCTCGCCCGACTCTGAGAGCTCGATCTCCGAGGTGACCGCGAGCCGGTCCACATCCGGGGCGAGGCTGCAGGCGTCGCTCGAGAGGACGTGCGGGAGCATCGGCGCCACGAGCCCGGGGACGTAGGTGGAGTTGGACCGGCGGCGGGCCTCCTGGTCGAGAGCACCGCCGGGACGGATATGGGCGGCCACGTCCGCGATGTGAATCCAGAGCCGGAGGCCTCGGTCGGTGCGTGATGCCGAGACCGCGTCGTCGAAGTCGTGCGCGGAGGCCGGGTCCACCGTGAACGTCGCCAGCTGCCGGAGGTCGCGCCGCTCGAACCCGAGGTCCGCCGCTCGGCCCGGAGCCTCCGATGCCTCGCCCTCCAGTCCACGGGAGAACCCGCGGCGAACTTCGCGATCCTCGAGCAACGCCTCGATCACATCGGCCGCGCGGCGGGGGTCCCCGAGCTCGCGAACCACCCTGGCGCGCCCGCGCCCCTGGCCGAGCTCCACCAGTGCCATCCGCCCCGGCGCCGCCGCCCTGCGCCCGCCGCCCAGCTCGATCCGGCCGCCGCGCTCGAAGAGCAGCTCGCCGACCATGAAACGTCCTCGCTTCGAGACGAGGACGACGCGTTTCAGACCAGACGGGCTCAGAGCTTCTGCCCGAGTGCCTGGAGCGCCTGCTGGAGGCCCTCGTCGGGCTTCGTGCGGGGGATGTCCTTCGCCTTCACCTGCGGCGCGATCCCGGTGCCGTTGATCGAGGTCCCGTCACGGGTCAGATACTCCCCGACGGTCAGATCGAGCGCGCCGCCGTTGTCGAGCGGGATCACCTCCTGGAAGGTGCCCTTGCCGAAGGAGGTCGTCCCCACCACCGTCGCGACCCCCGACTGCTCGAGCGCCGCGGTGACGATCTCCGACGCGGAGGCCGTATCGCCGTTGATCAGCACCACCATCGGATGCCGGGGCAGCGCGTCGCCGGTGGCGTCGAACGTGTGAGTGTCCTGCGTGCGCCCGCGGGTGGTGACGATCTTCCCGTCCGGGACGAAGATGCTCGAGACCAGGACGCCCTCGGTCAGCAGGCCGCCGCCGTTCCCGCGGAGATCGAGGATCAGCCCCTGGGCCCCCTGCTCGTAGAGCTTCTCGACTTCGCTGCGGAGCTCGCCGTGGGCGCCCGAGAAGAACCCCGCAAGCCGGACGTACCCGACCTTGTGCCCGTCCACCGTCTCGATGCGACCCGACACCTGCGGGATCTCCACCTCGCGTCGGGTCAGTGTCACGTCTCGCTTCGAGCCGTCGGGGCTCTGGATCGTGAGCGTCACCTTCGTGCCGGCCGGCCCCCGGATCCTGGAGGTCACCGCGTCGGCGTCCTGTCCGGCGATCGACCCGCCGTTCACCGCCGTGATCACGTCGCCGTGCTGGATGTTCGCCTCGCGGGCGGGGGTGTGCTTGTAGACGGTCGCGACCCGGAGCCCCTCGGGGATCTCCGTCACCGCGATGCCGACCCCGGTGAGGCTGGAGCCGCGCTTGAACTGCGCGTAGTCAGTCGGGTTCAGGTAGTGGGAGAAGCGGTCGTCGTAGCGCTGCTTGATGTGGGCGACGATCGAGCCGATCGAGGCGTTCTCCAGGTCCTTCTCGTCGATCGTGTGGAAATAGTCGTCCTTGATCACGTCGATCGCCTGGGAGGTGGCGTCCTGTCCCTTGGCGCCGAAGACGTCGTCAACCGTGTCGCGGACCGGACCGACCTGGCCCCCGACCACGATCCCGGCCAGCAGGGCGATCGCGACGACGAGCACGATGCCGAGGTTGCGCCCGAGCCATCTCATGGAAGGGCGACCCTACATATGTGTAGACGGCTCAAATGCGCAGGAAGCGACGCAGCGTGAGGCCGCTGCCCATCGCCGACACGCCCATCGCCACGCCGAGCAGGACGAGCGCGAGACTGGCGAACGGGATCGTGGCCCCGGAGTCGATCAGGGTGAAGTTGTTGGCGAGCGGATCGACGATCAGCTGCTTCCCGACGAAGAGGAGGCCGATCGCAACAACAGCGCCGAGCAGGCCGCAGACGAGACCCTCGACCATGAACGGCCAGCGGATGAACCAGTTGGTGGCGCCGACCAGCTTCATCACCTCGACCTCACGGCGGCGCGCGTAGATCGAGAGACGAATCGTGTTGCCGACCAGCAGCAGCGAGGCCACCAGCAGCAGCCCGGTGACCACGCCGAGTACCCAGCGGATCGCCGTCGTGGCGCCGTTGATCTTGTTCGCGTCATCCCGCGAGTCGTTGATGTCGTTGATCAACGGGCTGATCGGGGTGGGCTGCCCGTTGGCGCCGGGCGGGGTGATGGCGGCGCGCACACTCGAGAGGTTGGCGAGGTCATCGGGAGTGACGTCGAACGAAGCCGGGAGCGGATTGCGCGAGCCCGGCAGCTGCGCGGTGATGTCCTCGCGGTGCTCGTCCTTGAGCCGCTGGCTGAGGATCACCTTCGCCTGGTCCTTGGAGACGAACTGGACCGACTTGACGTGGGGAATCGCCGCCAGCTTCGCCTGCAGCGCGTCGATCTGATCCTGCGGTGCCTGCTGACCCACCGACCCGCTCGGCAGCGCCTGCCCTGAGGGGTCGACGTCGGCCAGGAAGACCCTGAGACCGACCTGGTCGCGGACCTCGTTGGTCTTGTCGTTGGCCGTCTGCAGGACCGGGATCAGCACGCCGAGCATCAGCACCGTCAGGGAGACGGTGACGATCGCCGCAAGACTGGGCGCGGCGCTCCGGCGGAGCGCCCTCATTCCCTCGCGGATGAAGAAGAAGAATCGGCCCATGGGGGGCTCCTAGTAGGCGGGCCGCTCGTCGTCGACGCCCATCTCCTCGCGCACTCGCCGCGCGAACTCGCGGGTCGACTCGTCGTCCGACGTGTAGGTGCCGGCGGCCTGGTCGCGGACGACCCGACCCGAGTCGAGGGCGATCACGCGGCGGCGCATCTTGTCGACCATCTCGCGGTCGTGGGTGACCACAACCACGGTGGTGCCGGTCCGGTTGATCCGGTAGAGCACCTGCATGATCCCGATCGAGGTGTTGGGGTCGAGGTTTCCGGTTGGCTCATCGGCCAGCAGCAGCGGCGGATGGTTGACGAACGCACGCGCGACCGAGAGTCGCTGCTGCTCGCCGCCGGAGAGCTGGTCCGGATAGTTCTTGACCTTGTCGGCGAGGCCGACCAGGCGCAGCGCGTCGGGGACCTTGTGGCGGATCTCCGAGCGCGATGCGCCGATCACCTGGAGGGCGTAGGCGACGTTGTCGTAGACGTTGCGGCTCGGCAGCAGCTTGTAGTCCTGGAAGACCGTGCCGATGCGACGCCGGAGCTGCGGGACCTTCTTGTCCGGCAGCGAGCCGATGTCGCGGCCAGCGATCAGCACCTCACCCTCGGTCGGCCGGATCTCGCGAAGCAGCGTCTTGATCAGGGTCGTCTTGCCGCAGCCGGTGGGGCCGACCAGGAAGACGAACTCGCCGCGATCGACGCGCAGGCTGACGTTCTCGAGCCCGACGTGGCCGCCCGGGTAGACCTTGGTCACCCGGCGCATCTCCACGATCGGCGGCCGTGCGCGCTGCTCCTGTAGATGCTCGGGGCGGCGCTGCGTCCGCTGACGCCCGCGAGTCAGGTCCTGTGTCTGTCGCCTGGCCATACAGGTAGGAGAGGGACGTCCCTGCCGAATTCCGGCGAGCCGCCCCACTGCGCCGCACAGGGTAGGGAACGCCCTAAAGCGCAACGCAAGTTCTCGTTCGACCTGCAACACGTCCCCCAGGCGTGAGTCGCGCAGTGCCGGTTAGCGCCGCACCCGCCAGGGGTAGCTCCGGAGCATGAGAATCGTGGTCGTCGGGGCCACCGGCAACGTCGGGACCAGCACCTTGCAGGCGCTGATCGAGGACGAGCGCGTCGACTCGGTCCTCGGCGTCGCCCGCCGCCGCCCGGAGCTCCGAATGCCCAAGGTCGAGTGGGTTGAAGCGGACATCCGCTCGGCGGACCTCGTGGGCCTCTTCCACGGGGCCGATGCGGTGGTGCACCTGGCCTGGCTGATTCAGCCCTCCCGCGATGAGCAGGAGACCGAATCCGTCAACGTGATGGGCAGCGAGCGCGTCTTCGGCGCCGTCGCCGACGCCGGGGTGCCGCGGCTCGTCTACGCCTCCTCGGTGGGCGCCTATTCGCCCGGCCCCAAGGATCGCCTCGTCGACGAGGGTCATCCCACCGACGGGATCGACAGCTCCTTCTACTCGCGCCACAAGGCCGCGGTCGAGCGACTGCTCGATCGCTTCGAGGCGGCGACGCCGTCGGTCTCCGTGGCGAGGCTCCGACCGGGCTTGATTTTCAAGGGCGACGCCGCCTCCGAGATCCGGCGGCTGTTCGCCGGTCCCTTCCTGCCAAATGCCCTGGTCGCTCGCAGCCTGATCCCGATCGTGCCGGCCGTTCCGGCGCTGCGCTTCCAGGCCGTCCACTCCCTGGACGTCGGCGACGCGTATCGCCGCGCCGTCTTCAGCGACGCGACCGGCGCCTTCAACGTCGCCGCCGACCCGGTGCTCGACCCGGACCGGCTCGGCGAGCTGCTCGACGCCCGGCCAGTCAAGGTGCCGGGCGGCCTGCTGCGCGCCCTCACCAACGCGACCTGGCACCTCCGGCTGCAGCCCACGCCACCGGGCTGGCTGGACATGGCGCTGCAGGTGCCGTTGATGAGCAGCGAGCGCGCCGAACGGGAGCTCGGTTGGCGGCCCCAGCGCACCGCCGAGGACGCCCTGCTCGAGCTGCTCGATGGCCTGCGCCGCGGCAGAGGATTCCCCACCCCACCGCTCGATCCACGCTCCGGCGGCCCCCTCCGCTCGCGTGAGATCGCGTCCGGGGTGGGCGCTCGCCCCGCTGTTTAGCGGCGTTCCAGCCGGGCACGAATACCTCGATCGCAGAATCGACAGATATGGAGTGAGACTGCAATGAAGGTGATGACCCGAGAGAAAGCCAAGCAGCTGATCGACCAGAGCGGGTCCACCGTCAAGGACACCGGCAAGCAGGCGCGAGAGACCATCCAAGATGCCCGCAAGGGCGCGCGCAGGCAGGTGACGCGCGCGAGGATCGCGGCCGCCAGAGCACGGGCCGAAGGCAGAGCCCGCGCTTCCGGCACCTCCACCAAGGCGGTCGGAGCCGCCGGAGCGGTGGGCCTGGCAGCCGGCTACTTCCTGGATCCGGACTCCGGCAAGCGCCGCCGTCACATCGCCAGGGACCGCGCGCTCGGCCTGATCCGCCGCGGTGCCGACAAGACCCGACGCGAGGCCGATTACGTGGCCGGGACGGTCGAGGGCAAGGTCGAGGCGGCGAAGAGCAAGACCGCGCCCGAGAAGCCGGCCCCGAACGACCAGGCGCTGGCGGAGCGCGTGAAGAGCGAGATCTTCCAGCCCGCCGACACCCCGAAGGAGTCGGTGAACATCAACGTCGAGAACGGCATCGTCTACCTCCGCGGCGAGGTCAAGCGCCCGGACCAGATCCGGAAGCTCGTGAAGGAAGCCGGAGCGGTCGACGGCGTCCAGGGTGTGGAGAACCTCCTCCACACACCGAGCTGAACCCGCTCAGCAGGTAATCAGGCGACGGCGGGGCCGCGTGGCGTCATCACGGCCCCGCTCGTCGCCTTGCCGTACTCCGGTGGCGTCCGAAGGCACCGGAGATACGTCCTTGTCGCTCCGTTGGTCCCCCGACCGCCGCCCCGGAGCGCGATCTCGCGTGCCCGCGGGCGTCTGGATCTGAAGTTCCGGATCGAGCGATCTCATGGGCCGGCTTCTGCTTCTTCGCCGGCCCGACCCGCCCCCCGGAGTCGTTCCTGTGCGCAATTAGCGGGAAAACGCGATCCGAGTACTCGTGCTCGCGCCTACCCGGTTCTATAAAACAATCGCCTTCGGAAGTAGAATACTCGCAAGTTCTTAGAGGACAGAGTGACTGCCTCGAACGCGTCACTCCCGGCCTCGACCGGACAGCTTGGAGGCACGCCCTGCAAGGGGCAGGGTCGGGTTTCCTCGGCACAGCACGGACGGCCAACCGAGGAGTACTTGGTGGATACGAGAAGCCCCGAGCGGTTAACCAACTTCAAAATCTCCCTGCCCCATGGGAGCTGCGCACCAAGAGGGGATGGCGCGTTGAGGCGAGCGGGTGGAGCGGTCTAGCGGGGCCGCTCCGCCCCGCCCATCGGGCCGGGGCAACCCCATCAATCAGCCAGAACGCGACCTGCTGACGATCGAGGTCGAGCGGCCGGGCAATGGCCTGGCGATCATCGCGCTCGCCGGCGAGCTCGACCTGGGAACGATCCCCAGGCTCGAGGGTCAGCTGCTCCAGGAGCTCGAGGCGAACGAGGGTGTCGTCGTCGACCTGCGGCGGCTGGCGTTCATCGATTCGTCCGGGATCGGCTTGCTGATCAAGGCGCAGCGGGCAACCATGGAGGACGGTTCGGCGTTGCACACGGTCGTCACGGACGGCTCGCAGGTGGAGCGCGTTTTCACCGTGGCGGGAATCGGGAGAGCGCTCCCCGTCTTCCTGGACCGGGATGAGGCGGTCGCCGCCCTGAACGGCGCGCTTGGAGGGGACGGGCGCGCCGGCTAGGCCGGACGCCCGTCTCCGCGGCTTTCCGGCTCGGCCCTTTCCGGCTCGGCCAGCTCCGGATCGTGCTCGAGCGGCTCGAGCAGGAAAAACTCCACGGCCAGATCCGGGTCGACATGGACCTGGCTCATGTACACGGACACGTTCCGGCCGGTCGCATCCTCGACGACCCGCCGGAACTGTTCCTCCATGGCGTCCTGGAAGCTGCGGCGCATCTGGTAGACGGAATCGGCCTCGCCGCTTTCGATCAGCGTCCGCTCGACGGTCGTGAAGCCGCCGCGCAGGACGCAGAGGATCGTGTCGTTGACCAAGTGCGTCTTCGCCTTCGTCGGTCCCTTCCCGTAATAGCGCGAGTGCAGCTGAACCAGGCCCGTCGAGATCTCGGCGAGCATCTCGCCCGTGGCCGCGCGCTCGAGTGCGTCTTCCGTGCTCATCGCAAACCTCGCAATCGTTGGTTTGCCTCTTGGTCAGCGAGGTGCACGAAGGGAAGAGGTGAGGGAGACCCGACGGACGCGCGAGGGGGGCC
>JBKPLC010000019.1:0-18573 GCA_046731495.1 Actinomycetota bacterium
CACTGGGAGCAGATCCTCCGCTCGATCGGCTCCACCCGCGGCGCTCGCGTCCTCGGCTTCACCGATCGCACCTTCGAGATGCACAAGAAGGGCAAGATCGAGCAGCACAACAAGTACCCGCTCAAGACCCGCGACGACCTCTCGATGGCCTACACGCCCGGCGTCGCGCGCGTCTGCGAGTACATCGCCGAGGACAAAACCAAGGCCTTCGACTTCACGATCAAGGCGAACACGGTCGCCGTGGTCTCCGACGGCTCCGCCGTGCTCGGGCTCGGCGACATCGGCCCGGAGGCAGCCATGCCGGTGATGGAGGGCAAGGCGATGCTCTTCAAGGAGTTCGCCAGCGTCGACGCCTTCCCGATCTGCCTGGCGACCAACGACCCCGAGGAGATCATCCAGACCGTCAAGCTCCTCGCCCCCACCTTCGGCGGCATCAACCTCGAGGACATCTCGGCACCCCGCTGCTTCGAGATCGAGGACCGCCTCAAGGACGAGCTCGACATCCCCGTTTTCCACGACGACCAGCACGGCACCGCCGTCGTCGTGATGGCGGCGCTCTTCAACGCGCTGAAGATCGTCGGCAAGCCGATCGAGAGCCTGCGCGTCCTGATGCTGGGTCTCGGCGCCGCCGGGATCGCCTGCACCAAGATGATGCAGGAGTCCGGCATCACCCAGATCATCGGCTGCGACCGGCAAGGCGCGATCTCCACCGACCGCTTCGACTACGTCGACGGCGGCATGTCGCCGATCAAGCGCTGGTACGCGGAGAACTCGAACCCGGAGAAGCTCACCGGCGGCCCGAACGACGTGATCGAGGGCTGCGACCTCTTCATCGGGCTCTCCGGGCCCGGCCTGATCGAGCCCGAGTCGCTGGCGAAGATGAACGACGACGCGATCGTCTTCGCCATGGCCAACCCCACGCCCGAGGTGATGCCCGAGGACGCCGAGCCCCACGTGCGGATCATGGCCACCGGCCGCTCGGACTACCCGAACCAGATCAACAACGTGCTCTGCTTCCCGGGCATCTTCCGCGGTGCTCTCGATGCGGGCGCACCGCGGATCACCGAGGAGATGAAGCTCGCCGCCGCCCGCGGCATCGCCGAGGTCGTCACCGACGACGACCTGGCCGAGGACTACATCATCCCCTCGGTCTTCAACCGTGACGTCGCACCGGCGGTCGCCCGCGCGGTCGTCGAGGAGGCCAAGGCGGCGGGCCTCGCCCGCTTCTCAGAGGAGACAGGGACGTACGAGATCGTCGGCGGCGACGCAACCGCCACCGACGGCGCCGGCGGTTGACCCGCGCACTGCGCGGCGGCTAGCCTGATCACTCACCGACTGGGAGGGACCATGACTCGCACCATTCGCGTGATCGGCATCGCCGCACTCGCCCTCGCTCTGGGCGGGCTCGCCGGCCCCGGTCTGGCCGGCGCCAAGCTCAAGAAGAAGAAGTTCCATGGGCAGGTCACCATCGTCCACGAGAAGAACGCCTCATCCGGCGAGGACCGGTTCTTCGGGATCGTCAGCTCCCCGAAGGCCCGCTGCGCGAACGGCGCGCGTGTCGACCTCGGCTTCAGGCCGGCCTTCGAGGGCGGCGGCGGCACCGATTTCCCCCGGACGATCGTCGCGAGCACCAATGCCGACGCGCAGGGCAACTGGCAGATCTTCTACAAGGTGACGCCGAACCCGGCCTACGACTTCCAGTCCTATTCGGCCTCCTCGCCGAAGCGGATCCTGAAGACCAAGAAGAAGAACGTGGTGCTGGTCTGCAAGTTCGCCACCTCCGAGGTGATCACCCTCTTCCCGGGCTGACTCGCCTCGGCGGAGCCGGACGGCCGGCCGCAGCTAGCATCCCGCGCCGATGCGCGTGCTCATCACCGGAGCTTCCGGGCTGATCGGCTCGGCACTCTGCGACGCCCTGCTGGCGCGCGGTGACGAAGTCGTCGGGCTCACCCGCGACCCCGACCGCGCCCGCACCCGGAACCCGACCGTCAACTGGTACCCATGGCGGGCCGCGACGGAGCCCGCACCCACCGAGGCACTCGACGGGGTCGACGCCGTCGTCAACCTGATCGGCGAGGAGATCAACCAGCGGCTCACGGACCAGGCCAAGGTGCGGATCAGGGAGAGCCGCGTCGTCGGCACCCGCAACCTCCTGGAGGGGATCGACGCATCCGCGACGGAGCCGAGCGTGTTCGTCGGGCAGTCAGCGATCGGCTACTACGGCGACCGCGGCGCCCAGGTCGTCGACGAGGAGACCCCACCCGGCGAGGGCTTCGCCGCCGAGATCCCGGTCGACTGGGAGACCGCCGAGCGCCATGCGGAGGATCTGTTCGACAGGGTGGTGATCTTCCGCACCGGCCTCGTGCTCACCAAGGACGGCGGCCTACTCAAGCAGCTGCTCCTTCCCTTCAAGCTCGGCGTCGGCGGACCGATCGCCGGCGGAGAGCAGTTCATGTCGTGGATCCACATCGACGACGAGGTCGGCCTGATCCTCTGGGCGCTGGACGACAAGCGGGTCTGGGGCGTGATCAACGCGACGGCGCCGAACCCGGTGACCAACCGCGAGTTCTCGAAGGCCCTCGGCCGGGCGCTGCACCGCCCGGCGGTGATGCCCGTGCCGAAGTTGGCCGTCGCCGCCCTGCGCGGGGGCGAGCTGGCCGATGCGGTGGCGGGCGGCGCGAGGGTCCTCCCGCGGCGGGCCCAGGATCTCGGCTACGAGTTCCGTCACCCGGAGCTCGACGACGCGCTGCGCAGCGCGCTGAGTTAGACGGTTCGTCTTCGCTCGGGCTCGTCGCGGGGCTCGAGCTGCAGCTCGCGCTCGGCGCCTGGGACCCCCTCCTCCAGCTGGACGTCGCGCTCGCGCTCGGCGTTCAGCTCGTGACCGAACAGGATCGCCATGTTCGTCAGCCACATCCAGATCAAGATGATGATCACGCCCGCCAGCGAGCCGTAGACCTTGTTGTACGAGCCGAACTGCGAGACGTAGATGGCGAAGCCGGCGGAAGCGATCAGCCAGACCACCAGCGCCACCAGTCCACCCGGCGTGATCCACTTGAAGCCGCGCTGCTTCACGTTCGGCGAGCCGTAGTAGATGAGCCCGATCATCAGCACGAAGAGCAGCGCGATCACCAACCACTTCGCGTAGTTCCAGATCGTGACCGCGGTGTCCGAGACGCCGATCGGATCGGCCACATCCGAGACGATCGGGCCGGTGAGGACAACGCCCATCGCCATCACGGCGAGCAGGAGCACGACGACCAACGTCATCAGCAGCTGGAGAGGTCGCAGCTTCCAGAAGGGCCGCCCCTCCCGCGTCTCGTAGATGACGTTCGAGGCCCGGATGAAGGCGCCGAGATAACCCGAGGCCGACCAGAGCGCGACCAGCGTGCTGATCACCAGCGCGAAGCCGGCGGTCGATCGACTCTCCGTCACCTGCTTGATCGGCCCCTCGAAGGTCTGCGCCGCGGAATCGGGGCCGAGCTTGGTGACGATGTCCGTGAGCGTGTTGGTAGTCGACTCGGGATCACCAACCAGCCCGACGATCGAGACCAGCACGATCAGAGCCGGGAAGAGAGCGAGCAACCCGTAGTAGGTGAGGGTCGCCGCCCAGTCGGTCAGGTTGTCCTCCTGGAACTCGGTCGCCGTTCGCTTCAGCGTCGGCCAAAACCCGGTCTTGCGCTCGACGCCTCGCGGGACGTAGTCGCTGCCCCGGCGCTCGGTCGGGTCATTGTCGTCGCCGTTCTGGTCGCGACGACTCTCCTCGTCGGCATCGGCCATGACCGGCCTCTATGCCCGCTCGGGGTGCTCCTCGCCGGGCCAGGCGCCGGTCATCCGGGCAAAGCCACGCCGCGCGGCGTGATCGAACATGCCCTTCGCCAGCCGGAAGATCGCGCCCTCGATCACGAGCGCGATCGCGAGCTTGGCCAGACTGATCTCCCTGTGCTCGGGCTGCGGCGGCTCCCGCTCATCGACCTTGCCCCAAATCGCATCGAAGGCCTTCTGACCGAGGAAACCGGCGAGCAACCCGCCGAGGATGCTGATTGGAAGAAACGCGAGTTTCATAGGAGAGGGCTGCCCGCCTCCCCCCGCGTGAAAACCCCCGAATGAGGGAAGATGGACGCATCAAGCTCGAGGGCGTGCACCACATAACCGCGATCACCGGCGACGCGCAGAGAAACGTCGACTTCTACGCAGGAGTTCTCGGCCTGCGACTGGTGAAGAAGACCGTGAACCAGGACGACCCGAGCGTCTACCACCTCTTCTTCGCGGACGAGAAGGGTGACGCCGGCTCCGACCTGACCTTCTTCGAGTACCCCGGCGCACCGCCCGGGCGCGCCGGCGACGGCATGATCCACACGGTGGCCTGGCGGGTCGGCGGTCCCGAGGCCCTCGAGTTCTGGTCCGCACGGCTCGCCGAACGCGACATCGACAGCCAGCGAGTCGGGGACAGTCTGCTCTTCGCGGATCCCGAGGGCCTCGGGCATGAGCTCCGCGTCAGCCGCGTGGATGACGACCCGCTGATCGCCGAGCATCCGGAGATTCCGGCGGAGCTCGCGCTCCAGGGCTTTGACGGTGCGCGCGCCTACTCCAGCAATCCCGAGGCCGGCAAGATCCTGTTCGAGGAGGCGCTCGGCTTCGAACCGCGCGAGGATGGCTGGGAGATCCGCGGCGACACCCGAGGCGGTGTCTACGGCTTTGACCCACCGCCGCCGGACCGCGGGCTGCAGGGTGCGGGAAGCGTCCACCACATCGCCTGGGCGTCACAGATGGACGACCATGAGGCATGGCGGGACAGGGTGATTCAGGCGGGCGCCCGGCCGACGCCGGTCATCGATCGCTTCTACTTCCGCTCGATCTACTTCCGAGAGCCCAGCGGCGTTCTGTTCGAGATCGCGACCCTCGGCCCCGGCTTCACGGTCGACGAGCCGCTCGAGTCGCTCGGGGAGAAGCTCTCGCTGCCGCCGGCCTACGAGCATCTCCGCGAGCAGGTCGAGCCGGTCCTGAGGCCGATCAACAACCCGCGTGTCCCCGCCTGAGACCGACCGGGACCGCCCGGGTCAGGTCGTCGAGCTCGTCCACCTGGACCGCGAGCCGGTCGGCGATCCCGCCGGCGCGCTGATCCTCCTGCATGGCCGCGCAGTCGACGAGCGCGATCTCTATCCGATGCTCGACGAGCTCGATCCCGAGCGAGAGCTCTTCGGGATGACGCCGGGGGCGCCAATCACCAACATCCCGCCCGGCGGCCGCCACTGGTACGTGATTCGCGAGGTCGGCCATCCGGATGAGGAGACCTTCGTCACTTCCCTCGGCATGCTCTGCCGCTTCCTCGACGACGAGCTCCGCCATCGGGGCATCCCCTGGGAGAGGACGGTGATCGGCGGCTTCAGCCAGGGCGCGGCGGTCGCCTGCGCGGTCGCCCTCGCCATGGGCCGCCCCAGGGCAGCGGGCCTGCTGATGATGAGCGGCTTCTATCCGATGGTCCGAGGCTGGAAGCTCGACCCCCGCGGAAAGCGCGGCATGCCGGCGTACGTCACCCACGGCTCCTATGACCCGGTGATCCCGGTCGGCTTCGGCCGCAAGGCCCGCGACCTGCTCGAGGAAGGCGGTCTCTACGTCACCTATCGCGAGGCCCGGGTCCAGCACTCGATCGACTTCGCCCTGATCCCCGAGATGCGCGACTGGGTCAACTCCGTGATCACCGGCGAGCCGGTGATCGAGGGGCCTCCCTCGGCGCGCTAGCCCCTACTGGGTCGGGCAGCGCGGCGGGAGAGGGACCCAAACCGGCGCGTTCGGGCGCCCGATGCCTGGGGCGATCGTCGCGGCCCGCTCGATGCGGTAGCGCTGGATCATGCACTCGGTCGTGTCGCCGTCCGAGGTGATCGCGTAGCTGCCCAGGACGGTCCCGTCCCGATGGGCGCCGAAGACGTTCTGCCTCACGTGGTCGCGAAAGGAGGAGGCGTCGGTCCCCGCGTCGCCGATGGCCTGCAGCACCAGGCCCATCGCCTCGTAGCCGTAGGCCGCGTATGGGCCGGGATTGCGGTGGAAGCGCTGCGCGAAGCGGGTGTCGAACTCCTTGTCGGGAAGCATCTTGGCGTCGAGCTGAGCGCTGACCTCGTAGGTGCGTCCCTCGACGCTGAGACGTTGCGAATCGGGGGCGTAGCGGGCGCCGGCCGGCTGCGCTGACTCGGAATTGACCTGGACCCCGTGCTCGGCGGCGGCGGCTTTGAACTCGCTCGCGGCGAGATTCTGGAAAGCCGAGCCATCGGAGCTCACCTGGGCGGTCTTCGCGCCGAGCTCCGACGCCCACTGCGCCGCCTCGTCGACCGCGACGTCGTCCGATGGAACCGTGCGCGCGAAGTTGGCGGTTCCGGACGGCTGGTAGCGGTCGGGCGAGTCCGGATATCCGGCCGCGGGTTGCGTCAGGTCGACGGCACCGGCACCTGGCGAGACCTGCGCCAGGCCGGCGTCGTTGGTGATCGGCACACTCGCCCGCGTCGGCTCCGAGTCGAGCTCGCCGATGTAAGCGGCGGCCGAGGAGTCCTGCACCGCTTGGCGCGCGTTCGCGCCGACGGCCACCGGGTCCCAGGCCTTGCCCTTCGCGTCGTCCAGGAAGGTGGCCCGCACCTCGATCGAGCCGGCCTTGCCGCCGGCCTCCTCGAGTGCGAGGCGAGCACCGTCTGCGGCGCCCTGGCCGACCGGCCCGCGCGGTCCCGTCATCGGCAGGCTGACGTAGACCTTCACCGGCGCCTCGATCGCGGCGCCGCCGCCTACCCCGCATCCCGCGAGGACAAGCGTCAGCAACAGGGCCGCCAGCGCCAGCCGAGGCATGGGCTAGCCGAAGAAGACCTCGGCCTCGCGATAGAGCGACTCGGGGACCGTCTTGAGCTCGGCCGTCGCCTCCGAGAGGTCGACCAGCTGGATGTCGGTGCTGCGCAGCGCGGTCATCTTCCCCCACTGCCCCTCGTGCGCGGCGTCGATGGCGTGGAGGCCGAACCGAGTCGCGAGTACGCGATCGAAGGCCGTGGGCGTCCCGCCCCGCTGGACGTGTCCGAGCACGGTGGCGCGGGCCTCGTGACCGGTGCGCTGCTCGATCTCGCCCTCGAGCCAGTTCGCGATCCCACCGAGCCGCACATGCCCGAAGGCATCGGTGGGGGCACCGTCCGCCTGAGGCATGCCGCCCTTCGGGATCGCGCCCTCGGCCACCACCACGATCGGGGAGTACTGACTCTCGAAGCGCCGCTCGATGTAGTCGCACACCCGGTCGAGGTCGAACTCCACCTCCGGGATCAAGATCACATTGGCGCCACCCGCGATCCCTGCGTGGAATGCGATCCAGCCGGCGTGGCGGCCCATCACCTCGCAGATCAGGGTCCGCTTGTGGCTCTCGGCCGTGGTGTGCAGCCGGTCGATCGCCCCCATCGCGATGTTGACCGCGGTGTCGAAGCCGAAGGTGTAGTCCGTCGCGGAGAGGTCGTTGTCGATCGTCTTCGGCACCCCGACGACGTTCAGGCCCCGCTCGTGGAGCTGGGAGGCCGCGCCAAGCGTGTCCTCGCCGCCGATCGCGATCAGCCCGTCCACCCCATCCGCCTTCAGGTGCTCCGCGATCGTCTCCGCCCCACCGTCTTCCTTGAACGGGTTGGTCCGCGAGGAGCCGAGGATGGTCCCGCCCCTCGGCAGGATGCCGCGCACCTCCGGGACGCCCAGCGGCCGGCTGTCACGCTCGAGTGGGCCACGCCAGCCGTCGCGGTAGCCGACGAACTCGTGCCCGTACTCCCCCACCCCCTTGCGGACGATCGCTCGGATCACGGCGTTCAGGCCAGGGCAATCGCCGCCTCCGGTGAGCACGCCTATCCGCACGCGATCAATCTACAGACGCGTGCGCACCGCGCTCAGCGCTCGGAGATCTCGCCCTCGAGGACCGGTTTCACGTCGACCACCGGCGTCCCGTCGAGCGCCTCGAGGTTGCTCACCTTCACCCGTGGCCCCTCGACCTCGAGCACCTCGACGGGGTGCAGCCCGATCGGATTCGGTCGGTGATGCGACCGAGTGCTGAAGACCCCGGTCGGCGGCCGCGACGTGTCGCCACGCGGGTGGACGACGAGGACGTCGCGATCCGCGCGATCGAGCCAGGTGATGATCACGAGGCGGTCGCCCGGCTCGACATCGCCCAGCGCGTCGATCACATCCGGCTCGAACTCGATCCAGACGTCCGGCGCGCCTTCGTCCCCCTGCCTGGGCGCCGACTCCACGTCAGTCAGCGGAGATTCGACCCGGCCGATGATTCGGAGCTCGGGCGTGGCTACGGCCGCGTCAGCCAGTCGATCAGGGGTTGCGCGTACCTGAGGAACGCCCCGGTGAAGACGCCGCCCAGGAAGAGCAGCGCGACGACGGGGCCTGGCACGCCTAGGGCGTAGGCGATCACCATCACGCACGCCCCGAGCACCGTGAAAAGAATCACCTGCACGAGCGGGAACCCTACCTGGCGAGGGCGTCGCGGGTGGCTCGCAGGAAGTCCGTGACACCGCGAACGGCGGCGTCGCGATCAGCAGCCTCGCCCACCTCGCGCACGAGCCGGGTGCCGATGATCACGCCGTCCGCCTCCCGCCCGACCGCGGTGGCCTGCTCGGGCGTCGAGATGCCGAAGCCGACCGCAACCGGCACCGAGGCCTCCGCCCTCGCGGCTTCGATCAGCTCGCTGAGCTCTGGCGGCAGCTCGGCGCGCTCGCCGGTCACCCCCACGGTCGAGACGAGGTAGACGAAACCCTGCGCGGCCGCACAGATCTCGGCGCGGCGCTCGGGTGGAGTGGTCGGCGCGACCAGTGGGATCAGCGGGAGCCCACGCTCCTCGAGTGGCTCTGCGATCGCGCCGCGCTCCTCCAGCGGCAGGTCGGGGACGATCACCCCCGAGGCGTTCGCGGCGATGGCCTTGTCCGCGAACTCCACGGGCCCGGTCGCCAGCACCATGTTCGCGTAGACCATCAGGACCACCGGGAGCCGCTCGCCGACGGCGGCGCAGGTCTCGAGCACGGACTCCAGCGTCGCGCCCGCGGCGAGGGCCGCGGTGTCGGCCGCGTGGATGGTCGGACCGTCCGCCAGTGGGTCGGAGAAAGGGACCCCCAGCTCGATCAGGTCCGCGCCGGCGTCGGCGTATGCCTCCGCAACCGCTGTGGCGGTCTCCTGGTCCGGGAAGCCGCCCATCAGGTACGGCATCAGGGCGGCTTGTCCCTGATCACGGGTCGTCGCGAACGCGGCCTCGATCGAGACAGCCGTGGCCTCAGCCATCGAGCTCGGTCAGCTTCGCCATCACCTCGTCCATGTCCTTGTCCCCCCGGCCGGAGAGAGTCAGGACGTCGTAGCCATCCCCGTCGTGCTGCTCACGCAGCAGCCAGGCGATCGCGTGGGCGGGCTCGAGCGCCGGAATGATCCCCTCGAGCCGGGCAAGCTCGCGGAAGGCCCACAGGGCCTCGGCGTCGGTCGCGGACTCGTAGCGCGCACGGCCGGAGTCGCGCAGGAAGGCGTGCTCCGGGCCAACGCCCGGATAGTCGAGCCCGGCCGA
Organism: Actinomycetota bacterium; assembly: GCA_046731495.1. GTDB lineage: Bacteria > Actinomycetota > Thermoleophilia > Solirubrobacterales > 70-9 > DASUPK01. Next base: position 9,557 of record JBKPLC010000019.1, read on the forward strand.
GACTGAGTGGGCCTCGAGGATCTGGCCCTGCTCGTCGGCGAGCACCGAGGAGAGCGCGCCGTGCAGGACGCCGGTGCTGCCCGCCAGGAGCGAGGCGCCGTGGTGCCCGCTGTCGAGTCCCTCTCCCCCGGCCTCGACCCCGATCAGCTCGACGGGATCGTCGAGGAAGGCGTGGAAGCTGCCGATCGCGTTCGAGCCCCCGCCAACGCAGGCAATTACGCGCTGTGGCAGGGTGCCCTCCGCCGCGAGCGCCTGGGAGCGGGCCTCGTCGCCGATCACCCGCTGCAGGTCACGCACCAGGGCCGGATATGGCGCCGGTCCCACCACGGACCCGATCACGTAGTGGGTGTTCTCGAGCGAGGCGACCCAGTCGCGGATCGCGGCGCTGACAGCCTCCTTGAGGGTGCGGGCGCCGGCCTCGACCGGAATGACCTCGGTGCCCAGCAGCTTCATCCGCGCGACGTTCGGCGCCTGCCGCCGGATGTCCTCGCTCCCCATGTAGACCGCGCAGTCGAGGCCGAAGAGCGCGCAGGCGGTGGCGGTGGCGACGCCGTGCTGGCCGGCGCCGGTCTCGGCGATCACCCGCGTCTTCCCCATCCGCCTGGCCAGCAGGGCCTGGCCCACTGCGTTGTTGATCTTGTGGGCGCCCGTGTGGGCGAGGTCCTCGCGCTTCAGGTAGACGCGCCGCCCAACGCGCTCCGAGAGTCGCTCCGCCAGGTAGAGCGGGGTCGGGCGGCCGACGAAGTCCCGTAGGAGCATCGCCAGCTCGCGTTGGAAGCCCTCGTCCTCGCGCGCCTCGGCCCAGGCCTCGCTGAGCTCGTCGAGCGCCGCGATCAGGGTCTCCGGCACGAAGCGGCCGCCGTAGGGGCCGAAGCGCTCCTCGACGGCGGTGGTCACTTCCCCGCCTTGCTCGGCACCAGGACGCCGGCGGCCTCGAGAAATGCCTCGACCTGGGCGTGATCCTTGCGGCCGGGCTCGGCCTCCACCCCGCTTACGACGTCCACGGCGAACGGCTTGACCCGGTCGATCGCCCCTGCGACGTTCTCGGAGGTCAGACCGCCCGCGAGGACCATTGGGACCTTCGAGCGGCGCTTCGAGACCAGGTCCCAGTCGAAGCTCTTGCCGGTACCACCGTGGATGCCGTGCCAGTAGGCGTCGAAGAGGTGGAAGTCAGTGTGGAACGCCTCGGCCGCCTGGACGTCCGCAGCGCTCGTGACCCGCATTGCCTTGATCACCTTTGCCCCGGTGCGCCTGCCAGCCTCGATGCAGAATGACGGTCCCTCCTCGCCGTGGAACTGCAGCAGCGTCAGGTTCTCGCGGTCGGCGGCGTCGACGACCTCCTCGAGGGTCGAGTTGACGAACACGCCTGCGATCTCGCAGCGGCGCTTGAGCGCAGCGCCGATCTCCTCGGCCACTTCGGGGTCCACGTGGCGCGGGCTATCGGGATGGTGGATCAGCCCGATCGCCCACGCACCGTGCGCCGCAGCGTGCTCGGCGTCGGCGAGATTCGTCATGCCGCAGACCTTGACCTTGGTCATGCCCGGAAGGGTAGGTGCAGCGAGCGGCCGAGCCTGCGAGCGAGAGTTCGCGGGGTAGGCTGCCCTCGATGACCACGATCGAGGGAGCCTCGCGAAGAGCGGCCCTCGGCCTCCTCTCCCGCCTGCGCCGCGGGACGATCGAGCTAGGGGAGGCCCCATCGAACGGGTTGCGCTCGCGCGCACCCTCGCATCAACGCTTCCGGTTCGGCGAGCCCGCGGATCTCTCCGCGACCGTCATGGTCCGGTCGCCCCGCTTCTACCGGTCGCTGCTGGGCGGGAGCGTCGGACTCGGCGAGTCCTATCGCGACGGGCTCTGGGACTGCGATGACCTCGTCGCGCTGATGCGCATCGCCACCCGCAATCTGGGCCCGGTGGACAGGTGGCGGCGGCACCTCTATCCGCTGCTGGCCCCACTGCAGCGGACGCTCTGGCGGGTCCCACGCAACAGCCCCCGCGCCGCGCGCAAGCACATCTCCGCTCACTACGACCTCGGCAACAACCTGTTCGCCCTCTACCTCGACGAGTCGATGATGTACTCATCCGCCGTCTTCCCCCACCCGGATGCATCGCTCGCCGAGGCTCAGCAGCATCGACTCGAGCTGATCTGCCGGGCGCTCGAGCTCGGCCCCGACGACCACCTGCTCGAGATCGGCACCGGCTGGGGAGCGATGGCGGTCCACGCCGCGAGCCGTTACGGCTGCCGCGTGACCACCACGACCATCTCCAAGGAGCAGCGCGAGGGCGCACTCCGCCGGATCAGGGACGCCGGCGTCGAGGACCGCGTGACGGTCCTCCTCGAGGACTACCGGGACCTGCGCGGCACTTACACCAAGCTCGTCTCCCTGGAGATGATCGAAGCGGTCGGCTGGCAGTACTTCGACCTTTTCTTCCGCCGCTGCTCTGAGCTGCTCGAGCGGGACGGGCTCTTCTTCCTGCAGGCGATCCTGATCGACGACCGGCTCTACGAGACCGAGAAGGCCGCCCGGAGCTTTGCCAACACGCTGATCTTCCCCGGCGGCTGCCTCCCCTCCCTGGAGGCGATCGAGCGCTGCGCGGCGAGGGAGACCGACCTGACCATGATCGGCCTGGCCGAGATCGGCGCCCATTACGCGCGGACCCTGGAGCTGTGGCGGGAGCGGTTCCTCGCCAACGCCGACCTCGCCGGCGAGCTCGGCTACGACGAGCCCTTCCGCCGCCTTTGGACCCTCTGGCTGGCGATGAGTGAGGCCGGGTTCCGGGAGCGCCGCCTCCGCGATGTGCAGGTCCTCTTCGCCAAGCCCGGGCATTCGCGTAGGGTCACTGAGGAGCAATGGCCGAGGGCGATGGCAAGACAGTCCTAGTCACCGGCGGCTCCGGCTACATCGCGGGCTGGTGCATCGTCGAGCTGCTCCAGCGCGGCTACCGGGTGAGGACGACGGTGCGCAACCCGTCGCGAGAGCCCGAGGTACGGGAGGCGATCGGATCGCAGACTGACGCGCACGAGCATCTCAGCGTGCACCAGGCCGATCTGCTGAGCGACGAGCACTGGGGCCACGTCACCGAGGGCTGCGACTACGTGCTCCACGTCGCGTCGCCGCTCCCCGCGAGCCAGCCGAAGGACCCGAACGAGTTGATCGTCCCCGCGCGAGAAGGCACCCTGCGAGTGCTCCAAGCCGCGCTGGACGCGGGTGTCGAGCGCATCGTCCTGACCTCGTCGGTCGCCGCCATCAGGGGCGGCAACGAGGGGATCGGCCGTCCCCTGAGCGAGGCCGACTGGAGCAACCTCGGTGCCGACGTCACGCCCTACGTCCAGTCGAAGACGCTCGCCGAGCGAGCCGCCTGGGAGCTCGCCGAGGAGCGCGGAATGCGCGAGCGGGTCGCCGCGATCAATCCCGGCGTCGTCGTCGGCCCCCTCCTGACCGAGGATCGCTCCGTCTCGCTGCAGGCGATCGAGCGCCTGCTCAATGGGATGCCGGCGATGCCGCGCCTCGGATTCAACTTCGTCGACGTCCGCGACGTCGCCGACCTGCAGCTACGGGCGATGACCTCCCCGGACGCCGGCGGCGAGCGCTTCATCGCCGTGACCGAGTTCCTCTGGATGGCCGAGGTCGCCGAGATCCTGCGCGAGCGCCTCGGCGAGGCCGCGTCGAAGGTACCCAGCCGGGTGGCGCCGGACCTGCTGGTGCGGGCGATGGCGCTCTTCGACGGCGGGATCCGCTCGTTCAAGAGCTCGCTCGGCAAGCGGACCGACTACGACACTGCGAATTCGCGCGAGCGGCTCGGCTGGACCCCCCGGCCGATGGCGGACTCGATCGAGGAGTCCGCACGAAGCCTGATCGAGCGCGGGGTGGTGAAGGTACCCGCCTAGGGGAGGTTGCTCGAGCTCGAGTCCTGGACGTTCGCGGGGCGGTCGCCGAGCTTCACGGTGACGTCCCTCTGGTGGCCGTCGCTCCAAACCGTCAGGGTGATCTCGTCTCCCGGCTTCTTGCCGTTGATGTCGGAGATGACGTCGTCCATACCCGTCACGGTCTTGCCGTCCACCTTGGTGATGATGTCGCCCCCGACCGGGACCGTCTGTCCCTCGATCGTCGCCTCGCCGCTCGGGCCCTTGATGCCGGCATCGTCGGCCGGGCCGTTCTGGAGGACCTGCTCGATCAGGACCCCCTGGGTAACCGGCAGATTGAGCGCGTGGGCGATCTCGGGGGTGATGTCGCCGCCGCTGATCCCCAGGTAGGCGCGATGCACCTCGCCGCCGTTTTCGAGCTGGGAGACGACATCCGCCGCGGTCTTGATCGGGACGGCGAAGCCGACGCCCTCGTTGCCGCCGCTCTGGCTCTCGATCTGAGAGTTGATCCCGATCACCTGGCCGGCGCCGTCGATCAGCGGGCCGCCGGAGTTGCCGGGGTTGATCGCGGCATCCGTCTGGATGACGTCGCTGATCGAGAAGCCGTTCGGGGCCTGGATCTGGCGCTGGAGCGCGGAGACGATGCCGGTGGTGACCGTCCGGTCGAGGCCGAACGGGTTGCCGATCGCGACCACCGGGTCGCCGACCTGGACCTTCGATGAGTCGCCGAGCGGGAGGGGATTGACGCCGTCCGTGTTGTCCACCTTGAGCAGCGCGATGTCGCTGGAGGGATCGGTGCCTACGATCTGCGCCGCCTGGGTGTCGCCGTTGCCGAGCTGCACGTCGACATGCTTCGCTCCCTCGACCACGTGGGCGTTGGTGAGGATGTGCCCGTCATTGTCGATCAGGAAGCCCGAGCCCGTGGCGGTGCTGCGCTGCTGCTGCGGGAGGCCGAACACGGATTGCGTCTGCTGGACGACGTCCGACTTGATGAAGGCAACGCCCTGGGCGTCGCGCTGGTAGATGTCGTGGACGGTGAGGCCCTTGCTCGAGTCGCTCGCGGGGCGCGCGAGGGCAGCGGGCGCGACGGTGGCCGACGAGTTGCTGGAGCCGTTCGAGGAATCGACGACGCCGGCCTGGATCAGGATCAGTCCGAGCACCAGAACGACGAGCCCGCCTCCGATGGCTGACCCGAAGCTGGTGGAGAAGAATCGACGCAGCGAGTTCACGCGGAGGAGTGTCGGCTCCGCCGCTTAACCCTCTCTAAGCCTCTTCTTCCGGTCTCCTAAGAGTTCGTGCCAGGGCTACGGGAGCAGGTGCTCGCGCGTCGACTCCTCGTCGGCGGTCAGCTCCCTGACCTTGGCGGCTGGGTCATCGGAGCGCATCAAGGCCTCTCCGATCAACACCGCGTCCACCCCGACACGCTCGAGCTCCTCGAGCGTCGCACGGTCGGCGATCCCGCTCTCGGATACCACGGTCTTGCCTGCCGGTACGTCGGTCACCAGCTCGAAGGTCGTCGCAACGTCGACCGTGAAGTCGTCGAGGTTGCGGTTATTGATGCCGAGGATCTCGGCGTGGACCGTGAGCGCCGTCTCCAACTCCCTTTCCTCGTGAACCTCGACGAGCACATCGAGATCGAGTTGCCTCGCCTCGTCGTAGAGGGCAGCGAGAGCGTTCCGCTCCAGGGCCGCGACGATCAGCAGGACTGCGTCGGCGCCGGCGACCGCCGCCTCGTAGAGCTGGTAGCGGTCGACGATGAAGTCCTTCTGCAGGACTGGCAGCGCGCAAGCGTCCCTGGCATGCACCAGGTCCTCGAGCGACCCGCCGAAGTGCGGCCCGTCGGTGAGCACCGAGACCGCCGCGGCGCCTCCCTGCTCGTAGGCCTGGGCGACCTCGCTGGGGGATACACCGCCGCGGATCTCCCCGGCGCTCGGCGAGCGCCGCTTGAACTCCGCGATCACGGACAGCCCGGGCCGGGTGAGCGCCTCGCCGAAGGGTCGCTGCTCCGGGCGGTCGGCCAGGCGGGCCTCGAGGTCCTCGAGCGGCGTCTCGGCACGTCGTTTCTCAGCGCCTGCCCGCGCGGCTGCGACCAGCTCTTCGATCATCCCCATTTCGTCCGGTGCAGCCTAGCTCGCGCCGGAGAGCTCGCGGGACCGCGCCACCAGGCGCCCCAGGACGTCCCTGGCCGCGCCCGAGTCGATCGCCTCCCTCGCCTTGGCCACGCCCTCCTGCAGATCGGCCGCCTGACCGGCTACGTAGATCGCGGCGCCCGCGTTGAGGATCGAGACCTCACGCGGGGGGCCGGCCTCGCCCTCCAGCACGGCCCTGGCCACCGCGGCGTTATCGGCCGGCTCGCCGCCCGGGATCGCCTCGAGGGGTGCCGAGGCCAGGCCGAGGTCGGAGGCCTCCACGAACCACTCCTCGGTGCCGCCCTCGGCCACCTCGATCACCCGGGTCCGCGAGGCGATGCTGAGCTCGTCGATGCCGTCGTCCGCCGAGACGACCAGGGCGTGGACGGTGCCGAGTTGCACCAGAGCGTCGGCGATGATCTCCTGGTAGCGGCGATCGGAGACGCCGAGCAGGTGAGCGCTCGCCCCCGCCGGGTTCGTCAGCGGTCCAAGGAAGTTGAAGATCGTCCGCACCGCCAGCTCCTTCCGGACCGGGACGACGTGCGCCATCGCCTTGTGGTGCTTGGGGGCGAACATGAAGCCGAAGCCGACCTCGTCGATGCAGGTCGCGACCTCCTCCGGCGCCAGCTCGATGTCGACGCCGAGCGCCTCGAGCACGTCCGCCGAGCCCGACCTGCTGGTCGCGGAGCGGTTCCCGTGCTTTGCGACCTGGCAGCCCGCCCCCGCCGCGATCAGCGCGGCGGTGGTCGAGATGTTGAAGGTGGTCGGCCCCCCGCCGGTGCCGGCGGTGTCGAGAAGCCCTGGCTTATCGATCTCGACGTGAGCCGCAAGCTGGCGCATGGTGCGGGCAAGCCCGACCAGCTCCGAGACCGTCTCCCCTTTGGCTCGCAGCGAGATCAGGAAGGCGGCGGTCTGCACCTCGCTCGTGCGGCCCTCCATGATCTCGGTGAGCGCAGCCGAGGTGTGGTCCGCCGTCAGGTGGGTCCCGGCGCAGATCTCGTCGATGGCGCGGGTGAGGATCTCGTTGGGCATCGCTCGTCCGAGACTAGGCGAGGAAGTTGGCCAGCAGCCTCTTGCCCTGCGGGGTGAGCACCGACTCCGGGTGGAACTGCACTCCCTCGGCGGGGAGCTCGCGGTGGCGGACGCCCATGACGACCTCGCCGTAGGTCGAGGTCAGCTCGAGCTCGTCGGGCAGGTCGGGGTCCGCGATCAGGGAGTGGTAGCGCCCGGCCACCAGCGGATTGGAGAGGCCGTCGTAAATCGTCTTGCCGTCGTGGCGCACCTCGGCGTCCTTGCCGTGGATCGGCTCGCCGCGGATCACCTTCCCGCCGAAGGCCTCGACCATCGACTGATGCCCGAGGCAGACCCCGAGCGACGAGGTGCCGGCCTCGGCGAAGCGACGCATCGCCTCAACCGAGATCCCGGCCTCCTTCGGCGTGCACGGCCCGGGCGAGACCACCAAGCGGTCCGGCTTCAGCCGGAGCAGGTCGTCGACGCTCGCCCTGTCGTTCCGGACCACGCCCACCTCGGCGCCGAGCTCGCCCAGGTACTGGACGAGGTTGTAGGTGAAGGAGTCGTAGTTGTCGATGACGAGGACCTTCACCGCGCCATTCCCTTCCCGCCGCGCGCTCACGGCCACTCCGGCTGCTCGCCGGCCAGCTCGACCGCCCGGAAGACCGCCTTCGCCTTGTTGACCGACTCGTTGTACTCGTACGCCGGCTTGGCGTCGGCGACGGTGCCGCCGCCCGCCTGCACGTGGACCAGGCCGTCCTTGACCACGACGGAGCGGATGTAGATCGCGGTGTCCAGGTCGCCGGTGTAGGAGAGGTAGCCGACCGCACCGCCGTAGGGCCCGCGCTTGTGCGGCTCGAGCTCGTCGATGATCTGCATCGCCCGCACCTTGGGCGCGCCGGAGAGGGTCCCCGCCGGCAGCACGGAGCGAAGCACGTCCATCGCACTGACCCCGTCGCGCAGCTTGCCGGAGACCTGGCTGACGATGTGGAGGACGTGCGAGTAGGTCTCGACGACCATCAGCTCGTCGACCGTGACCGACCCGTACTCGCAGACCCGGCCCAGGTCGTTGCGGCCGAGGTCCACCAGCATCACGTGCTCCGCCCGCTCCTTCGGGTCCTGGAGCAGGCGCTCGGCCTGGCGCCGGTCCTCCTCCTCGTCGCCCCCGCGCGGATAGGTCCCCGCGATCGGCCGGGTCTCCACCCGGCGGCCGGTCACCTTCACCAGCGGCTCCGGCGAGGCCCCCGCGATCTCGAAGTCGCCGAAGTCGAGGAAGTACATGTACGGGGACGGGTTGACCGTGCGCAGGCCGCGGTAGATCGAGAAGGCCTCGACGGGCGCCGGGGCGGTGAAGCGCTGCGAGGGCACCACCTGGAAGGCGTCGCCGGCGTGGACGTACTCGATGATCCGCGAGACGGTCCCCTCGAACTGCTCGCGGCTCATGTTGGACTCAAAAGTGACGTCGCCGGGCTTGGCTCCCCCCTCCACCGCCGGCACGGGCTCGCGCAGCCGCTCCCGCACCTCGCCGATCGCGTCGACGGCCCGGCCGTAGGCGGAGTCGATGCCACCGTCCTCGACGAACGCGTTGGCGATCAGCGTGACCTCGTGGCGCTGGTGGTCGAAGGCCACCAGCACGTCCGTGATCATCAGCGCCATGTCGGGCAGGCCAACGGGGTCGGGGTTCGGCTGATCGAGCGGCTCCACCGTTCGCACCAGGTCGTAGCCGAAGAAGCCAACTGCGCCGCCGGCGAACGGCGGCAGCTCATCGGGCTCGGCGATCTCGTAGCGGCCGAGGTAGTCCGCAACCGCGGCGTAGGGGTCGGGCGCCTCGGCAGTCCGGTCCGGCGCGCTGCCCTTGCCGGCCTCCGCCGCCGTCTCCGCGCCCCACTCCGAGAGCAGGCCCGCGGACCAGCGGAGTACCGAGCGCGGCCGGAAACCGAGGAACGACCAGCGGCCGAGGCGGCCCTGCTCCGCGGATTCGAGGAGGAAGGCCGGACCCTCGCCGCGCAGCTTGAG
>JBKPLC010000020.1:0-10512 GCA_046731495.1 Actinomycetota bacterium
TCGCTGGGGACGACGCGCACGTAGTTGCGCTGCCCGGAGGGGTAGTAGACGCCCGGCTCGTCCGGCTTGCAGCTGCTGGCGGTCTCGGTCAGGCAGACGAGGGTGTTGCCGGGCGAGACCATCGGGATGCCGCCGCCGGGCGCGCGGTTCAGGATCGGGATCTCGATCGCGGCGCAGCCGGAGTTGTAGGTCCCGATCACACCGATCACGTCCGGGTTGGCGGCGTACTTCTCCGCGTTCGTGCGGCAGAGATCCTCATCCCACTCCGTGGTCTCGGAAAGCGTGTCGTCGCAGGCCTGGAACGCCACCGGGATACCCGGGCCGGCCTTCCAGCCCCTGTTCTCGAGCTCCTGGCCGATCGCGAGATTCATCTGCCTCGAGCGCTCGGCCGAGTCGCCCTTCAGCGGGAGGTCCGAGACGATCAGCTTGGTGGGCTTGCCGGTGCCGCCGTACGCCACCCCGGCGCAGTCGGCGTCGATGGCCTGGATCTCACTGAGGTTGCTGCTGTCGCCGCAGGCCGAGAGGGCCAGCGCCGCGATCAGCGAGCCCGCCAGGAGGATGGCGACACGGCGACGGATCACGCGAGCAGCCTAGTGCTCGGGAGGGTCAGTTCTTTCGCAGCTCAGCCGCCGCGGGCGGCATTGATGAGCTGCGGCGAGGGCACGATCGTCGTGGCGAGGACGAAGGTGTCGCCCGCCCGCTGCACGCTGATCGGCGCCGGCTGCGGGTCCCCGGTCGGCGTGATCGAGAAGCTGCCGACGATGCCGTCGCTCACCTGGGTCTCGAAGAGCTGGGCGATCGTGCCGGCGCGGGTGTCCCCTTCGCGCAGCGCGTTGATCAGCACCTCGGCCGCCTGCCCCGCATAGGGGGCGAAGACTTCGAGCGGCTCATCGCCGACCTGCGATTTCAGCTCCTTGACGAACGCCGAACCTGCGCCGGTGAGCGAGCCCGGCACCTTGCCCGGCAGGCTCACGTACATGCCCTGCGCGGCGGGCCCGGCGTCGTCGATCGTCGCCTGCTGAGCGAAGCCGTCCGGGGCGAGCAGCTTGACGCCGTCGTTCGGCCCGAGCACGGAGACCTTGTCCTTGATCAGCTGGGCGCCGTTCTCCTCGAGGATCGCCCCGAGGAAGACCGAGTCGGCGCCCGCCGCCTGCGCCTCCTTCATCAGGTCGGTGTAGCTCTTCGCCTCCGGGTCGAAGTGCTCGACCCCCGCGATCGTCATACCGAGCGACTTCGCGGCGCCCTCGAAGGTCCGGCCCTGGCCCTCGCTGGTTGGGTCATCGGAGGCGATCAGGATGAACGGCTTCCTCACCCCCTGCTCGGAGGCGAAGCTCGCCATCCCCGCGCCCTGCACCGCGTCGTTGGGCACGACGCGGACGTAGTTGCGGTTCCCGCTCGGGTAGTAGACGTCGGGCTCGTTCGGCTTGCAGAGCGTCCGGCTGGCCGTCTCGGTGAGGCAGACGAACGTGTTGCCCGGCGAGACCATCGGGACGCCGCCCCCGGGCGCTCGGTTCAGGATCGGGATCTCGATCGCGGCGCAGCCGGAGTTGTAGGTGCCGATCACCCCGATCACGTCGGGATTCTGGGAGTAGGCGAGAGCGTTCGAGCGGCAGGTGTCCTCGTCCCACTCGCCGGTCGAGGCGATCGAGTCGTCGCACTCCTGGAAGGCGACCTGGGTGTCCGTCCCGGCCTGCCAGCCCTTGCGCGCGATCTCCTGGAGGATCGCCTGGTTCATCTGCTTGGAGCGCTCGGCCGAGTCGCCCTGCAGCGGCAGGTCGGAGACGATCAGCTTGGAGGGCGTGCCGCTGCCCGAATACATGACGTCGCCGCAGTTCGCGTCGACCGCCTGGACGGCGTCCGTATCGCCGTTGTCGTCTCCGCCGCAAGCGGCGATCGCGAGCGCTGCGGCGAGAGCCGCGATGACCGCGAGGGAGAGTGCGAGGCGCCGACGCACGGCGCGCACCCTATGCGGGCGCCCGGCGGTGCCGCATCCGTATTAGTCCGCGATCAAGCGATCGCCTTGGCGGACTGGCGCTCCGGCGAGATCCGGACCACGTCCCAGGCCAGGCCGAGCTTCTCGAGTCCCCAGATCACGGCGGCCGAGGGATCGAGCTGGCGACGCTTCATCCCGTGCACGGCAGAGGTCGGGAAGGCGTGGTGTGAGTTGTGCCAGGCCTCGCCGAAGGTCGGCAGGGCGAGCCAGGCGAGATTGCGCGACTCATCGGTCGTCTCGAAGTCCCGCTTGCCGAACATGTGGCAGAGCGAATTGATCGAGTAGGTGACGTGGTGCAGGACGAAGATCCGCACCGCACCGCCCCAGAGCAGTCCGGTAACGCCGGCCATCACCGTGCCGCCGATCGCCCAGCCGAGGGCGAACGCTGCAAGGAGCCCCGCGACGGCCCAGAGCAGGAAGGTCCGGTCGATGTAGCTTGCGACGGGATCCTTGAGCAGGTCCGGCGCGAAGCGCTGCTTCGAGCCCCGCTGCGTGTGGATGAAGAGCCAGCCGAGGTGCGCGTGGAAGAAACCCTTGAACTGCGCCATCACGCCCTCGCCGTGGCCGACGTGTGGGCTGTGGGGGTCCCCCTCCTCGTCCGAGAAGGCGTGGTGCTTGCGATGGTCGGCGACCCAGGAGATCAGCGGCCCCTCGATCGCGGCCGAGCCGAGGGCGCCGATCACGGCCCGTGTCCGAGGGCCGACCTTGAAGCTCCGGTGGGTGAACAGCCGGTGGAAGCCGACGGTGATCCCGAGGCCCGTCGGGATGTAGATGAGCCCGAAGACGATCAGATCCGACCAGCGCAGCCAGCTGCCCGCGAGCTGCCAGATCACGAAGCCGAGCATCAGGAAGGGGATGACGGTAAGGGCGCCGGTGATGATCCGGTCGCGGGTCTCGTGCTCAACGGGCTGGATCGCGTCCGCCAGCGGCTTGCGCGGGGCCGAGGCCCCGGGGCGCTTCACCGCGGTCGACGAGCCGGTTGGTGGTGTCACTCCGGCGAGGTCCGACATCTGGATCTCCTTTGTTGGTCCTGACCGAGCGAGTCCGGCTGTGCCGTCCCCGTCTCGAGTCCCGGGGGCACGGACCCTAGCGGGATTGCCTAAGGCTGTGGTGAGGAATTCGGCTCCCCTAACCCGAAACCAATCTCAGGTCCCGCTAGGGTCGGCACATGTCGACCGAGCCGCTCGTCAAGGAGATTGAGCGCGCGTTCCCCGAGCGGCCGTTCACGATCGAGCTCTGGGACGGCTCGCGCCTCCCCTCGACCAATGGCGGCGGCCCGACCTTCACCGCCCGCTCCAAGGACGCGATCGCCTACGCGGTCTCGGCGCCCGGCCAGCTCGGGCTCGGCCGCGCCTATGTCTCGGGCGCGATCGAGGTGGACGACCTGGACGCGGTGATCGGCGTGCTCAACGACTGGCAGCCGCCCGAGATCGGGACGGCGACCAAGGCACGGCTGATCGCTGCGGCGCTCCGCTCCGCCGGGGTCCACCGCCCGCCGCCGGCGCCGAAGGCGGAGCTCCACCTGCGCGGGCGCAAACACTCGACCGAACGCGACCGCGAGGCCGTCCGCCACCACTACGACGTCGGCAACGAGTTCTTCTCGCTCTTCCTCGACCGCTCGATGACCTACTCCTGCGCCTTCTTCTCGCGCGTTCCGCAGCGGCGCGGCTTCCGTCGCGAGCCGCCCACGCTCCAGGAGGCGCAGGAGGCGAAGCTCGAGCTGGTCTGCACCAAACTCGCCCTGCAGCCCGGCGAGCGGGTGCTCGACGTCGGCTGCGGCTGGGGCAGCTTCGTGATCCACGCGGCGCAGCGCCACGGCGTCGAGGCGGTCGGGATCACGCTGTCGGAGCCGCAGGCGGAGGAGGCGCGCCGGCGGGTCGCCGAGGCGGGGCTCGCCGACCGGGTCGAGATCCGCGTGCAGGACTACCGCGAGCTTGCCGGCGAGAACTTCGACGCGGTCGCCTCGATCGGGATGGTGGAGCACGTCGGCGAGGCGCAGATCGACCGCTACGCCGAGCAGCTCGCCTCGATGCTGGCGCCCGGCGGCCGGCTCCTCAACCACGGCATCTCCCGCCTGCGGCACGGCAACGTCGAAGGCGGCCCCTTCTCCGAGCGCTACGTCTTCCCCGACGGAGAGACGCTCCACGTCTCCCGCGTGATCCTGGCCCTGGAGCGCGCGGGCTTCATCTGCCGGCACGTCGAGGAGTTCGGTGCCGACTACGCCGAGACGCTCCGTCACTGGATCGCGAACCTCGATCAGAACCTCGAGCGGGCCGAGCAGATCGCCGGTCCGGAGCGGCTGCGGGTCTGGCGGCTCTACCTGCGCGCGGCGCGGAACGGCTTCGAGATCGACTTCACCTCGGTCTACCAGGTGCTCTGCAGATTGGGCGGGGCACAGTCGCCCGGGGAATAATCAGTGCATGCCCTCGCGCCTGTTGATCGCCGTCGGAGCCGCCGCCGAGAGCACCGAGCAGGTCCCCGACGGCGTTCGCGCGCTGCTCGATCAGGCCGACGAGATCCTGGTGCTCGCTCCGAGCCTGCCTGACCGGCTGCACTGGCTGGCGTCCGATACGGACAAGGCGCGAATGGGAGCCGACGAGCGCCTCGGCACCGTCCTGGGACACATCAGGGAGATGGGACACGAGGCGAAGGGCACGGTCGGCGCCGACGACCCGCTGCTCGCCTTCGCGGATGCAATCGAGGAGTTCAAGCCGGACCACGTCCTGATCGCGATCCGAGGATCCGGCGAGGCCGACTGGCAGGAGCGCGGTCTGGTCGAGCAGATCCTGGAGCGCTTCGGTCTCCCGGTAACCGTCTTCGCTGCTTGATCGCATAGCACAGCCGGCGCGGACGCGAAGCGAAGCAGTCGGCTGATTTACGGAGTTCCGTTCGCCGGGCTGCTACCGTCCGCAACGTCAGGCCGGTGGAACCGGCACAAGTTGTGCCTAGCAGCTCGGAGTCGTTGCAACTCGCATCCTCCGCCGTTGCAGCACAGGGAAGAGGAGGCGAGATGCCTACCGGAACCGTTAAGTGGTTCAGCAACGACAAGGGCTACGGGTTCATCACACCCGACGACGGCTCTAACGACGTGTTCGTCCATTTCAGCTCGATCGAGGGCGACGGCTACCGTTCGCTCGAGGAGGGCGCGAAGGTCGAGTACGAGACCGAGCAGGGCCCGAAGGGCCCCGCCGCGACCGGCGTGAAGCCCATCGCGTAGAGCCTCGAGGCTTTCTGAGCGTTGCTAGGCGGCCCCGCAAGGGGCCGTCTTTTTTGTGCCGCGCCAGATCCGGGGTTCTTCTAGGCTGCAGGTGGGAAGGCGCCGATGCGAATTCGGGCACGACAGGGGCAGCTTCGACGGTGGCTCGGCCGCGGGTCGCTTGCCGCGCTGCTCTGGACCGCACTGGCAATCGCGCCGAGCGCCGCCGGAGCCGCGGTCTCCGACGCGAGTTGCCCCGGTCCTCCGGACGCGGTGACGATCACGCGGAACGGCGACCAGCGCGAGGCGCAGGTCTTCACTCCGCAGCACAGCGGCGACCTCACCCGCGTCACCGTCGAGATCACCAACCCGGGCGCGAGCCTGCTCGACCCGGTCAACGACTTCGTCGTCCAGATCCTCCTGACCGACAGCGGCGGAGCCCCGTCGCGCGACGCGCTCGCGACCGTGACCGTGCCCAACGCCTCGGTCCCCGTCGGCACCGCGACCCTCGACGTGGCCTTCCCCAACCCTCCGGACGTCGTCGCCGGCCACAAGTACGCGGTGCTCATCGCCAGGCCCGGCACGTTCACCTCGTTCCAGCCCCACACCCGCAGCGGCGACAAGTGCGAGGGCGCTGCCTTCTGGAGCTCGGGACCGAACGCGGCCTACGCCGCGGAGGCCGCCGGGACCGACCTCGTCTTCCAGACCTACGTCAAGCCGTCGAACAAGTTCACCCTCGTCGGCAAGAAGGGCCGCCTCTACGCCCGGGTCCCGGGGCCGGGGCACCTGGTGGTCGACGATCCTCCGGGCGGCAAGGGCAAGCACAAGAAGAAGCGCGCCGCGACGGCGAAGCGCCGCGACTACGTGAAGCGCACCCAGGCGACAGCCAAGGCCGCCGGGGACACGCTGCTCCGGCTGAAGCTCACGAAGAGCGCGATCCGCAGGGTGCTCGCGACGCGCAGGCTCAACCTGCACGTCGGCATCACCTACACGCCGGACGGCGGCGAGCCCAACCTCGAGCGCTTCACGCTCAAGATCCGGATCTAGCGGCCTACTTCTTCCGCGTGCGCGAGGGCGTGGTCGAGCTCGTTCCGCGCGGGCGGCTTCGCGGGCGCCGTCGCTGAGCGCGCTGGTCGCGGGGGATCTCCTCCTTGACCAGCTCCTTCACGAGCCGCGGCAGCTCGGCGTCGAGGAACTTCGCCATCCGCTCCTCGTCGCGCCGGACCGACCGCGCGAGCTTGGCGGTCTCGGAGTCACCGACCTCCTCGGCCAGGGCTTCGAGCCGCGTGTAAAGAGCGATCTCGACGTGTTCCTCGCGCAGCTCCTCCTGGGCGTTGCGGAGATGGGTCTCGGGCTGGCTCGTCACCAGCGCCCTGGCCGCTCCGATCTGGCCCTTGACGCCCGCCACCGCCTTGCCGGCGGCCTCGCCGACGACGTTCGGGACCGGCCCCTTCGCCGCGACCTTCATGGCCGATGGCGTGCCGCCCAGCTGCTTGACGCGCCGCGCGACCGAGCGCTTGTGGTCGCGGGTCTCGGTCAGATGCTTCTGGAGGCGCTTCTTGT
Source organism: Actinomycetota bacterium (assembly GCA_046731495.1). GTDB lineage: Bacteria > Actinomycetota > Thermoleophilia > Solirubrobacterales > 70-9 > DASUPK01. The sequence goes on from JBKPLC010000020.1 coordinate 6,753, forward strand.
AGGGCGCCTTCTTGGTCAGCTTGATGTGCGCGGTGAGGTCGGCCTCGAGCTCGGCCTCCTTCGCATGCGCCTCGTTCAGCCACTGCACGAGCTTCGTGTCGCGTTCGTTCACGGTTTCGGGCCTCCGGGTCGGGTCTGCACCGGGTTACCCGCCCTGCCCGCTCTGACACCCGCGCCCGCTGGCTAGCGGTGGGTGACGCCCTCCTTCACGAAGTTCGCCAGCCGCGGCTCGGTGACGGCCGTTCCCTCGAGGGCCTCATCGATCGCGTCGAGGGTGTCCTGGGAGAGCGCGACGCCGGCGGCCTCGGCGTTCTGGTGGACCTGTTCGGGCCGCGAGGCGCCGATGATCACCGAGGCGAGGTTGTCCTGGCGCAGGCACCAGGCGAGCGCCATGGTCGGCATCGAGAGGCCGGCCTGCTCCGCGATCGGGATGAGGCGCTGCACCGCCTCGAGCAGCTCGTCCGACAGATAGCGGTCCATCGCCCAGTTCATTGCGTCGGAGGCGGCGCGTGAGTCCTCCGGGATCCCCTGGCCCGGCTTGTACTTGCCGGTCAGCACGCCCTGGGCGAGTGGCGACCAGACGATCTGCGAGATGCCGTGCTCTTCGCAGAAGGGGATCAGCTCGGCCTCGGGAGCGCGCCAGATCATGTTGTACTGGGGCTGGGAGGAGACGAAGTCCTTGGTGTCAGGCACGTCGAGGCCGGCCTGGATCTGCTCGACGGTCCACTCGGAGAAACCGATCTCGCGCGCCTTGCCGGCCTCGCAGACCTCGGTGAGCGCCTCCATCGTCTCCTCGATCGGGGTATCGGGATCGGGGCGGTGGCACTGGTAGAGGTCGACGTAGTCGGTCTGCAGGCGCTCCAGCGATTTGTCGATCTGCTTGTGGATCTGCTCGCGGGAGAGGCCTGAATCGGTCTCGGACATCGGGAAGAAGACCTTGGTGGCGAGGATGTAGTCCTCGCGCTTGAAGTCGGAGAGCACCTCGCCCCAGGCGGTCTCGGCGGCGCCCCCTCCGTAGACGTTGGCGGTGTCGAAGAAGTTGATCCCGGCGTCGAAGGCGGCGCGGGTGCAGGCCTCGGTGTGCTCGCGCTCGACCCCGGCGCCGTAGGTGAGCCAGGAGCCGAGCGAGATCTCGGAGACCTCGATCCCCGAGCTGCCGAGCTTGCGGAACTCCATGGCGGGTCACCCTACCCAACCGGGTTGCTCGGCAGTTCGGCTCGAAGGGCTAAAGGTTTTCGGTAGAGCTACCGATTAGTCGGGGTACAGGGGTGACCCACCCCTTTTGGCCACAAATCGAAGTTGAGACGGGCCCGGCGACTCCCCATGCCGGGCCCGTCTGCTTTTCGCGATCCGTCCAACCCCAATTTCGGTCTAAAGCCGGAGGCCGTTGCGCTCGATCTATGGAGGAACCGCAGCCAATTGCGGCATCAAACGGAGGAACTACCACCATGAGCAAGCAGATCAAGAGGGCGGCCGCAATCGGCTCGGTGCTGGCACTGGGCGCGGCTCCGGGGGCGCTCGCGGTGAAGCCAGCGGATCCAGGTAGCCAGGGCCAGGGCCACTCGAAGGCGAAGGGCGTCGCCTATGTGTTCAAGGGCGCGTACCAGCTGAACAGCCAGGTCGCCGTGATGAAGGGCAACGCCCACGCCCGCAAGGCGGGCCTGGTCGATTCGATCGTCACCTTCGACCTGAGCTCCGCCAAGGTCGTCGTCGGCGACGTGAACGGCGACGGCTCCAAGGACGTCAACGACCTCAGCGTGGGCGACCGCGTCGTGGTCAAGGCGAAGCTGCCGCGCAAGGAGCCGGGCGACCAGCCCTACGCGGCCACGCAGATCGTCGACCAGACGCACCCGGACTCAAGCGCCGATTAAGGCGTAGGGGACGCGAGGGACTAGGAGGCCTGCCCGGCGGACCGATCCTCGCCGGGCGGCCTCCTCCGCGTCTTCAGCTCCAGGCGGCGGTCCAGCCCTCCTGGTCGACCTTGTTCTCGAGCCGGGCGATCTTGCCGTCCTTCATGTCCCAGACGTGCTCGAAGGGCGCGTCGAGCTCCGCGCCGCTCTTCGCCTTGCCCTTGAAACGGCCGGTGACGACGATCCGGTCTCCCTGATCGTCGAAGTTCTCCGGCAGGCACTGGAACTCGTCGAAGTACTGGCCGACGGCCGGGAAGACGTCCTCGCCGACCGACTGCGGGCCGTTGAAGGTGCCCGACGGCGCGTTGCCGCCGCCGGGCTCGATCCACTCGACCTCCGGGTCGAGCCGCTCCAGCACTCCCTGCGGGTTGCCGCTGTTGAAGGCGTCGTAGCCGCCGCGAATGGTCTCCACGTCCTGCTCCGACATGGCTTCTCCTCTCGGTTGACTTGCCCCCGCGCCAACCCTACGCCGGGGGCGCCGGAGTGACAAGGCCGGGCCGTGCGTCAGCCGAGGCCCGCGGCCGCGCGGGCGGTGTCCCAGCCGAGATAGGTGTCGAGCCGGGACGCCTTGCCGTCGCGGAGGGTGACGAGGTGGCCGATCTCCCCTCCCTTCCCTTCCAGCTCGACGCCGCTACGGCTCCGCCCGCGGGTTTCGAGCAATACCAGGTAACGATCGTTGCCGAGCTCCTTCACTTCGACCGGCTTCCACTCGATCCGCTCCCAGGACTCGAGCAGCTCGCGGTTCGCCGCCGCCAGTCCCTCGAAGCCGTGGAACTCGCCGGCGGTGCCGGGCATCTCGGGGCTCTGGATGAGGACCAGGTCGGAATGCCAGCGCTCTTCCACCGCGCGCTGGCGCTCCTCGGCGCTCATCGCGCCTCCCTGGCTGGCGGGCTCGTAGAACCACTCCCAGAACTCGAGCGAGGCCGGGTCCATCGGCGCCAGTATCGCCTCCCTCCTGGATGCGCAGTTCTGGGGGTTAGGAAATCGCCGCTACTGCCGATAAATCAGGCATGCGACAGCACTGCGCCCAGTGTCTTTCTGAGGTCCTCGTGGAGGGCCGTCAGACCCCGACCGGCGAGCTCCTCTGTGGCCCCTGCTACTCCGCCCTCTGGGGCCCGAGCGCGAGCGAGGAGCTCCGCGCGCTGGTGCGGCTTCACACCGGCCGCCCGCGCCGCAACGGGCAGGTAGTGCCGCAGCGCGTCTAGTCGACCGCACCAACGCCCGGGGAGAACTTTCGCCGCCGCCTAGTTAAGGGGGCAGATGAGTCCCTCCCGCGCCAAGAGCCGATCCGCCGCGGGCGCCAGGTCAACCCCGGCGCCCGCGGACAAGCTGAAGAAGGAGATCCAGGCGGTCCTCACCGACGAGCTTCGGAGCAAGGAGCACAACCTCGGCTACGGCCGCTACGACGGCTTCGCCTACCCGGCCGCCGAGGCCTACTTCCACCTGGCCGGCGGCTACGCCGCCGGCCTCCACCCCCTGCACCTCAAGCACCGCGGCAAGTCGCATTGGTGGATCGAGGACGCCGACGGCCGCGTCATCGACCTCACGCTCGCCCCGCGCGAGACCTCCAACTTCCCCTACCACCGCGGCAAGCGCCGTCCCTTCCGCCACACGCCTGCGGGCATTTCACGCCGGGCAGATTCGATTGTGAAGAGGCTGAAAGCCGGCTGACGGCGCAGTTCGAAGCGTCCAGGTACCTCAGCGACATCACGCATCCGCACGTCAAACTTGCGACCTTCGGTTTCGTAGACCGAGGTTCGGGTTGATTGTTGTGGGTTGCTACCAGTGACTTGCGACCGCGGACAGGGACGTCCAGTGGCCTCGCTTCACCTCCCGACGTGATCAATCAA
>JBKPLC010000021.1:0-10225 GCA_046731495.1 Actinomycetota bacterium
CAACGACTTCGCGCCGCAGGCCAAGGCGATCAAGGACGGTGACCTCCCCTACCGCGATCAGGACATCGAGTACCCGCCGCTCTCGGTCCCGGTCCTGATCGCGCCGATCTACCTGGACGACTCGACGCAGGGCTTCGTCGACGGCTTCATGTGGGAGATGCTCGCTTTCGACCTGGCGATCGTCGTCCTGATCTCACTGGGCCTGCCCGGAGACCGGAGGCGGGTGCTGTCGGCGGTCGGGATCTACACCGTCGGCGTAGTGACGCTCTCAGGGGTCGTCCTCGATCCCTCGCTGATCGACACCGGCCCGCTGATCCTCGACCGGTTCGACCTGGTGCCGGCCCTGTTCGTGCTCGCGGCCGTGCTGGCGCGCGATCGCGGGCGATCGGCGACCTGGTCGGCGCTGCTCTCGGTGGGGGCCGCGATCAAGGCCTTTCCCCTGTTCCTCTATCCCGCGCTCCTGCGGGGAGAGCGGAACCTTCGGCGGGTCGCGATAGCGGGCGCCATTCCGCTGCTGCTCTGCGCGGCGGCTGTGCTCATCGTGGGCGACGAGTTCGGCTCTGCGATCAGCTACCACACCGAGAGAGCGCTGCAGGTCGAGAGCCTCCCAGCCAGCTTCTTCGAGGTCGGCCACCTGCTCGGGGGCGGCGCCAAGGTCGTCACCGGCCATGGAGGCTTCGAGATCTCGGCGGGCGGGGCGACGGCGGCGCGCTGGATCTCGGTCGCGATCGGGGCGGTCCTCTACGTCTGGCTGGTGGTCGCCGGCCGGCGCTCGCCGGCCACGAACCTCGAAGTGGTCACGGCCCTGCTGGCCGTGCTGGTCGTCTTCTCGCCGGTCCTCTCGCCCCAGTTCCTCATCTGGCTGCTGCCCATGTCGGCCTGCGCCTACGGCCTCGGCTGGCAGAACGGGATCCTGCTGTTGGCGATCCTCTTCACGCAGATCGGCCTGCAGCACTACGACGGGGTCGACTCGCTCGAGGGGAGCTTCGTCTGGCCCGTGGCGGCCAGGAACGCCTACCTGCTCGTCTACCTCTGGATCGTGGCGACGCCAATCCTGCGCTCTGGCGGCGGGCTCAGCCGCACCCGCTCGACCGGAACCTCTCGCTCGCGGGTGCCCTCGGCGGTGTCGACTGCGCTGGCGGCGATCAACATGCCGAAGAACCAGGGGATGTAGAGGTAGAACCAGTGCTCGAGCGTGAGCTCGGTCGCGATGATCACGGCGGCGGAGAGAGCGCAGACCTGAGCGAGGCTGCGCTTGCCGGGCACCAGCGCCAGCGCGGCCGCCCCGGCGACCGTGCCGAGGAGCAGCAGGGTCTGGAGCGGCTGGAGCCACGAGACCTGTCCCCAGATCGAGAACGGCGAGGTGCGGTCGAGCTGGCTGTGGATGGTCCGGTCCCAGGTCTCGGCGAGCCCCGGCTTGACGGCCGGGTAGACGAGCAGGAGCGCGCAGACCGCCGCGAAGACCGTGCCGAAGTAGAGGAGTCGCGTCGCCACCGGGCCGGGCAGGCGGAGAGAGAGGAGCCGCCCGAGCCGGCCGTCGGTGACGGGCTTTGGTGAGCGCGTGAAGCGCCCCGCGAGCCCCTTGTAGCCCGTCGCATACAGCGGGACGAGGAAGAGCGGCGTGAACTTGGCGGCCGCCGCGAGCGCGAGCAGGACGGCACGCCAGCCGAGCGAGGAGAACGCGACCAGGCCCCAGATCAGCAGCGCGGCCAGCAACCCGTCGTTCGAGTTCGACTGCATCACGTAATCGGTGTACGGGAAGGCGGCCCAGGCGAACGCCAGGACCACCCCGAGATCTCGGCCGCGGCGTCCCGGGAGCAGCTGCTTGCCGAGGAAGAAGAGGCCGACGATTGCCGCCAGGTCGAAGAAGATCGTGGCGGCGTGGGCGGCCGCGAGGTCGTCCCAGCGACCTGACCAGGGCAGCGCCAGCTCGAACGGGATGTACGCCGCGTAGTTGACCGGGCCGTAGGTGTCGCCGTGGCTGTTGTCCGTCGGGAAGGCATGGTCTCCATAGATCGCCTCGCCGTGCTCGATCCGGTCCGCCCCGATCACGCCCGCGTACCCGACGTCGATCACCGCCGAGTCGGCGATGTTGAGAGCGACTCGGAAGCCGAACAGGAAGACGACGCCGACCACGAGCCAGGTGATCGGCGCGGATGGGCGCAGTCCCGTCCCGCGCCCCCGGAACCCCAGCCAGAGCATGCGCGCGAGCAGGTACACGAGCGGGATGTAGGCGAGCGGTGCCGACACCCCGATCTCCCCGCGGTTGAAGTAGAAGTGCGAGACGCCGAAGCCGAGCAGGGCGATCAGGTCGAGATGCGCCATCCGGCCGAGCCGTCGGAAGTCGAGCAGCCCGAGCATGAAGATGGCGCAGAGCGGCAGCCAGACGTAGGGCGCGTTCAGGACGTGCCCGAACTGGCCCGTGTACCCGCGGGCCATCGGCCAGATCACCTGTGGGCCGGTCCAGGCCTGAGTCACCTTGCCCGACTTCGGATCGACGAAGACCAGGCCGACCGGGTTGCCGTTCTGCGTGTAGGCGACCTCCCAGTGGTCGGTGGTCGCTGAGGGCACGGCCGAGATCGGGCCGATGCGCCTCCGCAGGGCCTCGATCACCGAGCTCTCGTTGGCGCGGTTGATCGCGGTGCCGGCGTCGACGCTGTAGGTGTAGGGGGTCGCGGGGAGCGTCGACGGCACCGTGACGACCGGCGGTTGGTAACCGGCCGTTCCCTCGCCCTCCGCGCCGGCCAGGGCGGGGACGAGCAGTGAGATCGCCGCAACCGTCGAGCAGGCGGCGATCAGCGTGCGGACACGCCGACGCGCGCCGGCCCGAAGGCCGTGCGCGCGTCTGGCACCCGTGTCCGTCTTAGGCAGGCTCAGGCAGATGCGTGACTAATCGGCACTACCGAGCGTCCGCCTGAGCGTTGCGCCGGCGGCCGCCATGCCCAGGCCCACCAGGATCAGGATGGGGGCCTGGAACCCGGTGAAGGGCAGGCTGCCCGCGGGGTCCTGTGTGTCCGCCGCGATCGCGCCGTTGCCGCCGCCGTCGTTCTTGCTCTTCTTGGCTGCGGGCTTGCCCTTCCCGCCCGGGTCGCCCCCGCTGGCGACCGTGCCGAGAACGGAGCCCGTGTCCGTGCTCGTGCTGGTGTCGCCGGTCGAGGTGATGGTGCTCGTCTCGTTGGTGCAGTCGGTGACCGTGTTGGTCGTGCCCGGGATGGTCGAGACGAACGTCGAGCCCGGAACCGTGCTGGTCAGCGTGCTTCCAGGCTGCGTCTCGGTGATGGTGCTGCCGGGCTGGGTGACCGTCGAGGTGGTCCCGTCCTGGGTGACCTCGGACGTCTCACCCGGAACGGTCACGTAGTCCGTAGATCCCGGCACTGTCTGGGTGACCGTGCTGCCGGGGTCCGTGACCGTCGAGACCGTCGCCGGCGAGATGACTCGGCGGATCGCCGTCTCGACACACGGAATCGTCGTCGTGACGGTGGTATCCGGGCCGGTCGTCGTCGTGGTCTCGTCCAGCGTGACCGTGGTCGTCGTGTCCGGCTCGGTGACCGTCGTGGTGGTGTCAGGGTCCGTGACGGTGGTCGTCACATCCGGACACGCGCCGATCGTGTCACCGTGTGCCAGGTGCGCCTGAAGCACGGAGTCATCGTCGACGGTGATCTCGTGCCAGTTGGCGGGATCCGGCCCCGCGTGGTGGCAGAGCGTGACGGGGTCATGGCTGGTGGTCGAGGTTGTCGTGTCGGCCTCGGTGACCGTCGATGTCGTCGTGGTCTCCGTCGAGGTCGCGTCCGTTGAGGTTGTGCTGGTCGTGTCACCCTCGCAGGCCCCGATGCTGTCGCCGTGGTCCAGATGGGCCTGGACGGCATCGTCGTCGACGGTGATCGTGTGCCAGTTGTCCGGGTTCGGCCCCGCGTGGTGACAGATCGTCACCGGCGTGTGGCCGGTCTCGTCGGGCTGGGACGCCAGGGCAAAGCCCGACGCAGTTCCGAGTACTCCCGCGGCCGCCAGCAACACAACCGGCGCTCCGCGCCCGCGCAGCCTCCTGACGATGCCCTGCCGGCCAAACCTGCTTCCGTGCTTCATCAAAACCCTTCTCCCCTCTTCGTCCGCGGCCCCCAGGCATGTCCGCCGGGCTCGCGGGCTGTTGATTGAGGCGAGCAAGGTGACGGACCCGTCCCGGGAATCCAAGGGGGATCCGTTTGGACATCCGTTGACTTCGTGCCTGAGCCCTCAAGCACGCGGGCTCAACCCGTACTTCGCCGGGATCTCCCTTTCCGGGGAAACTACGGACGGATCAGCGGCTGCTGATCGGCTTCTTGCGCAGTGACGCGGGGCTTATGCCTGCGACTTGTAGTACTGCGCGTTGATCTCGGTGTACTTCGTCCACTCCTCCGGGAGCTGGTCCTCGGCGAAGCAGGCGTCGACGGGGCAGGCTTCCACGCAGGCGTCGCAGTCGATGCATTCGTCGGGATCGATGAAGAGCTGCTGGACGTTGTCGTAGTCCGGCTCGTCAGGCGTCGGATGGATGCAGTCGACGGGGCAGACCTCTACGCAGGAGTTGTCCTTCTCGCCGATACAGGGCTCCGCGATGACGTATGCCACAGGCGCCTATTCCTTTCCCAGGTCGTCGGTGTAATCGCGGCGCCCATGCGGGCGCCGCGGGACGCGACATTTTAGGTGAGTGGGCGCCTGGGTGGGTGCCCGCGAGGGGCCTGCTTACATTGCCCGCGTGATCCTGCTCACGGGCGCAACGGGAGTCGTAGGCGGCGAGCTGCTCCCTGCCCTGCTCGCCGAGGGCCACGAGATCCGCACGCTGGTGCGCGACCCTCGGAAGCTGGGCGAGCACCGGGTGGACGTCCAGATCGCCCTGGGCGATCTCGGCGATCCATTCTCGATGCGTCACGCGATGCGCGGGGTGGAGACCGTGATCCACCTCGCGGCGACGATTCGGGATCAGCCCGGCGGGACGATCGAGGAGCTCAACGGCCTAGCCACGGTGCGCCTGCTGCGCATGGCCGAGCGGGCCGGCGTGAAGCGCTTCGTCTTCTTCTCCGCGATTGGCGCGACACCGTTCCAGCGCACGCGGTTCTTCCGCGCCAAGGCCCTCGCCGAGCGGGCCGTGAGCGAGTCGGAGCTCGACACCACGGTGTTCGCGCCGTCGATCGTCTACCGGCCGGGCGACCCCTGGATCACGCTCCTGCACCGCCTCGGGATGCTCCCGGCCGTCCCTGTCTCGGGATCCGGGGCGGCCCGCTACCAGCCGATCTGGGCGCGGGACGTGGCGCGCTGCGTCGTCGCGGCGCTCGACGGAGGCAACCCCGAGAGCCCGCGCTTCGAGCTCGCGGGTCCGGAGGTCCTCTCCTACGACGACATCGTCGAGCGGGTCCTCGCCTCGAACGGGCGCGCGAGGCCGCTGCTACACGTGCCGCTGCCGCTCGTGCGGACGGGACTGCGGGCGCTCGAGCTGCTCGCGGGCTCATCGACGTTCGCCACCTGGGAGGAGGCCGAGCTGATGGAGGTGCCGATGACGACCGAGCGCGGCACCGAGGACGCCGAGAGACTCGGCGTCGAGCCGAGGCCGATGGGCGCCGTGCTCGGCATCCAGGGCTAGAGCGCTCGCACCCGGTCCCAAGCGAGCAGCGCCAAGCCGCCGAGCAACTCGAGCAGCCCGCCGACGAGCGACGTGTAGCGGACGGCGTCGACCGTTGCCGGCGAGGGGTCCTCGGGAACGTCCAGGCCTGAGAGCAGGTGGTCATACGACCAGCGATAGAGATGCTCCGGTGCACCGAGGGCGTGCAGCGCGAGCGTGAGGGCTGCACCCGCGAGCAAGAGGAGTCCAACGAGTCGCACCTTGCCTGTATCGGCCGCCCGGGAGCGCACCTGAGACCGAGCGGGGCGCTTTCCTCGGCATATGGCCGACTAAAGCGCCCCGGCCGCAGAGAGGCCCGGCGTCTGCCGGGCCTCTCGAAAAACACTCGCCTGTTGAGAGCGAGGGTACCGCTACATCATCCCGCCCATGTCGGGCATGCCGCCACCGGGCATGCCGGCCGGCTCCTTCTCGGGCGGCTCGGCCACGATGGCCTCGGTGGTGAGGATGTTCTTGGCGATCGAGGCCGCGTTCTGCAGCGCCGACCGGGTGACCATGGTCGGGTCGATGACGCCATCGGCGACCAGGTCGCCGTAGTCGCCGCTCGCCGCGTTGAGGCCCTCGCCGGCCTTCAGGCCGCGAACCTTCTCGACCACGACCGAGGCCTCGAACCCGGAGTTGTCGGCGATCTGCCGGATGGGGGCTTCCAGCGACCGCTGGATGATCGACGCGCCGGTGCGCTCGTCGTCGTCCTCGTAGTCGTCCAGCTTGATCGCGTCCTGGGCGTTCAGCAGCGCGACGCCGCCCCCAGGCACGATGCCCTCCTCGAGCGCCGCGCGGGTCGCTTGCAGGGCGTCCTCCACGCGGTGCTTCTTCTCCTTCATCTCGGTCTCGGTCGCCGCACCGACCTTGACGACCGCGACGCCGCCGGCCAGCTTGGCCAGCCGCTCCTGCAGCTTCTCGCGGTCGAAGTCGGAGTCGGTCGTCTCGACCTCCTGCTTGATCTGCTTGATGCGCCCCTTGATCAGCTCGCTGTCGCCGGCGCCGTCGATGATCGTCGTGGTGTCCTTCGAGACCACGACACGACGCGCCTTGCCGAGCTGGTCGAGCTGGGTGTTCTCCAGCTTCAGGCCCATCTCCTCGGTGATCACCTCGCCGCCGGTGAGGATGCCGATGTCCTCCAGCATCCGCTTGCGGCGGTCACCGAAGCCGGGCGCCTTGACGGCAACGCCGGTGAAGGTGCCGCGGAGCTTGTTCACCACCAGGGTCGCGAGGGTCTCGCCCTCAACGTCCTCGGCGATGATCAGCAGCGACTTGCCGCCCTGCATCACCTGCTCGAGGACCGGCAGGATGTCGCGCACCGAGCCGATCTTCTGGTTGGCGATCAGGATGTAGGGCTCATCGATAACGGCCTCCATGCGGTCCTGGTCGGTGACCATGTAGGGCGAGATGTAGCCCTTGTCGAACTGCATGCCCTCGGTGAACTCCAGCTCCATCCCGAAGGTCTGGCCCTCCTCGACGTTCACCACGCCGTCCTTCCCGACCTTGTCGATCGCGTCGGCGATGATGTTGCCGATCTCGTCGTCGGCCGCGGAGATGGCCGCCACGCGCGCGATCTGCTCCTTGCCCGCGATGTCCTTCGACTGCTTCTCGCGGAGGTTCTCGACCACCTCGTCGACCGCCTTCTCGATGCCGCGGCGCAGCCCGAGCGGGTTGGCGCCGGCGGCCACGTTCTTGAGGCCGTGGCGGACGATCGTCTGCGCCAGCAGCGTGGCGGTCGTGGTGCCGTCACCGGCCACGTCGTTGGTGGCGGTCGCCACCTCTCGGACCAGCTGGGCGCCCTGGTTCTCGAAGACGTCCTCGACCTCGATCTCTCGAGCGATGGTGACGCCGTCGTTGGTGATGGTGGGCGCTCCGAACTTCTTGTCGAGGACCACGTAGCGACCCTTGGGACCGAGCGTCACCTTGACCGCATTGGCCACGGCGTCGACGCCGTCCTGGAGGGCGCCCCTCGCGTCCTCGTCGTACTTCAGCTCCTTGTGAGCCATGTGTGCGTTCCTCCTTCCTAAGTCCTCGTGGTTAGCCGACCTTCGCGAGTACGTCCGACTCGCGCAGGACGAGTAGCTCGTCGCCGTCCACAGTGATTTCGGTGCCTCCGTACTTGGAGTAGAGGACCTCGTCGCCCTCGCTCACATCGAGCGGGCGGCGGCTGCCGTCCTCCTGGATCGCGCCGTCGCCGACGGCCAGCACCTTGCCCTTCTGGGGCTTCTCCTTCGCGGTATCGGGGAGGACGATCCCGCTAGCGGTCGTCTCCTCCTCCTCGACCGCCTGGACGATCAGGCGGTCGCCAAGCGGCTTCAGCTTCATTCGCATTCCTCCTGGGTCTCGTGGGCGATTCTCAAGTCTGGGAGCCGGATTCTCGGCTCGGTTTGGCACTCTAGATGGCAGAGTGCCAGCGACCGGAATGATAGCCAGACGAGCTAGTCGGCTGCCAGCAGCCGGGCCCCGAGCAGCGTCGAGAGGCCCTTACCACCGTTCCGCATCACGTAGTCGTGATTGACGGCGAAGATCGGGCGCCCGATTGGGGCCAGCAGATTCATCCAGGCGCGCGTGGTCCGCACGTTCCACTCGTAGAGCACGGCGGTCACGCCGTCCTGCTCGAAGAGCCGCCAGCGACCGGTGCCGGCGAGCTCGCCAGAGGCATCGCCCTCGAGCAGCCGCGGCTTCTCAACCTTGGTCGTGCGGACGAAGAACTCCAGCCGGTAGGGAAGCTTCGACTTCCAGACGTAGCGTCCGTACTGCCCGACGCCGGCCTCGTCGCCCTCCTCGAGCTTCTCGGCCTCGAGCACGCCCTTCCACCACTGTGGCCAGCGCTCGGAGTCGTAGATCGCGTCCCAGACGCGCTCGCGGTCGGCCTCCAGCAGCCAGGTTGTCAGGAATCGATATTCAGGCACCTAGTTCCGGGAGGGCGTCTCGCCGTTTCCGAACTGGGTGGAGGGTCTTTCGACGATCTGTGAGAAGCGGATCACCGTGACGGTGTCGTCGTCGCCGATCGGGCGCGTGTAGATCTTCTGGAGGAAGTCGACCGTCTCTTCGACACGGCGGAACTCGGGGTTGTCGTGCTCGATGTCGCGTGGGGAGAGCTCCCCAACCCTCTTCACCTCGACGTCGTCGATCACCGCCGCGAAGATCTTCTCCCGCGGCTGGTGGCGGTAGCCGATCGTGATCCAGATGACCTGGCCGCGCTTGTACTTGCGTGATTTGTCGCCCAGCCGGATCGTCGCCGTCTTCCGCCCACTGCGCAGCTGGTCGACGAAGATCGGCGAGTAGAAGTTGAGGACGTAGAGCGCTGAGTTCACCGCGCGAGCCTACTTATTCGCCGCTCTCGGGTGGGTTGAAGCCCTCGGCCCCGATCAGGGGCACGAAGCGGCAGGGGCCGATCGTCTCCTGGCGCAGGTCGCCGTTGACGCGGATGAAGGCGGTGAGCAGGTCGGCGTTGCCCGCCGCGATCGGTACCACCAGCCGTCCATCGGCCGCGAGCTCGGCCAGCAGGCTGTGCGGCGCCTCCGGGGTGGCGGCGTGCACCGCGATCGCGTCATACGGGGCTCCCTCCGGATGGCCGCGGCTGCCGTCGCCGACCACGACCTCAACGTTGTCGATGCCGAGCCGCTGCAGGTTGCGCGCGGCGCCCTCCGCAAGCTCGGGCACCCGCTCCAGGCTGACGACATCGGCCGCCAGCTGGGCGAGCACCGCGGCCGAGTATCCGGATCCCGTCCCGATCTCCAGCACGCTCTCGTCGCCACGGAGGTCGAGCGCCTGGCAGATCGCCGCGACCACCCAGGGCTGGGAGATGGTCTGCTCATGGCCGATCGGCAGCGCGGAGTCGTTGTAGGCGCTCGAGCGGATCTCCGGCGGCACGAACTCCTCGCGCGGGACCTGCGCCATCGCCTGCAGTACCCGTTCGTCGGAGATCCCGCGGCGGCGGAGCTGTCGCTCCACCATCGACGCGCGAAGCTCGGGGAAGTCAGCCGATCGACCGGGAGGGAACACTCAGAAAATGTAGGCGTCGAGCCGCTCCGGCTCGATCACCGTGACACGCCCGCGCCCGACCTGCACCACGCCCGCCCGCTCGAGAGTCGCGAGGAAGCGGCTGACGCTCTCGCGAGAGGTCCCCGCCATCTGCGCCAGGTCCGCCTGCCGCAGTCGGATGGTGACTCCGTCGCGGACCAGCGGCGTCACCGCCTCCTCGGCCAGCAGCTTGTTGAGCACCCCGGCGACCCGGCTCGGCACGGTCTGGAAGGACTGGCGCGAGATTCGCTCGTTCGCCTCTCGCAGCCGCCTGGTCAGCGCGACGATCAGCTTCTCCGCCATCTCGGGGTGATCGCGGATCAGTGGACGGATGTCCGAGGCGGGCAGGGCGAGCAGCTCGACGCTCTCGACCGACTCGACGCTGGCGGAGCGCCGCTCGCCGTCGAGCATCGCCAGCTCGCCGAAGATCGCCCCCGGACCGAGTGTGGCGAGGGTGATGACCCGCCCATCGGAGTGCTGGCGGATCACCCGGCAGCTGCCGCGGCTGACGATGTAGCAGGCATCGCCGGGGTCCCCCTCATGGAAGACGCGCGTGTCCGGCGGGTAGCT
>JBKPLC010000022.1:0-13228 GCA_046731495.1 Actinomycetota bacterium
GAGATCATCCTCGGGGACCCGGAGACGCCCCGGCATGCCGGGGTCGGTGAGGCTGAGGCTGACCACGACGTCGAAGCCGAGATCTCGCATCGCGTCCTCAGCGCGGCGGCGCAACCGCTGCTCCCGGGTTAGCCGACCAACCTGGCCGCTGGTGGAGGGCAGCGTTGCCTCCAGGTTCTTGGCGTAGCCGTGGATCCGGCCGACCTCCTCGATCAGGTCGACCTCCCGGGTGACGTCGTAGTGACGGTGGAGCGGCACGGTCGCGACCAGGTCGTCACCGTCCCGCTCGACTGCGAAGTCGAGTCGCTCCAGATAGTCGGCGCACTGGTCGGGCGTGATCGGCATACCGAGGAGCCGCTCGACGCGCTCATGGCGGAGCGGGACTCGGTGGGGGTCCGGGATCTCGGCCGCCTCGTCGATCGTGCCCGGCACCACCTTCGCGCCACAGAGCTCGACCATCAGCCTCGAGGCGATCCGCTGGGCCCGGAGAGCAAGCTCGGGGTGGAGCTGCTTCTCGAAGCGGTTGGAGGCGTCGCTCCGCAGGCCGAGCTTCCGTGAGGTCCGCAGGATGTTGACCCCATTCCAGGTCGCCACCTCGAGCAGCACGCGGGTGGTCTCGTCCGAGACCTCGGAGACCTCACCGCCCATGATCCCGGCGATGCCCGAGGGACCGTTCTTGTCGCAGACGAGGACGGCGTCGTCGTCGAACGTGCGCTCGACGCCGTCGAGTGTCGTCATCTTCTCGCCCTGCGCCGCCGTCCGGATGGTGAGGGCCCCTTCCGGCACCTTGTCCAGGTCGAAGGCGTGGAGCGGCTGGGCCGTCATCAGCATCACGTAGTTGGTGATGTCGACGACGTTGTTGATCGGGCGCATCCCGGCGCCGATCAGCCGCGCCTTGAGCCACAGCGGCGAGGGCCCGAGCTTGACGTCGGTGAACACGCGGGCGGTGAAGCGCGGGCAGAGCTCCGGCACGTCGACGGTCACCGAGGCGTAGTCGGTGACCTCGCCTTCGCCGGTCGCCTCGGCGTCCTCGTCCCAGGGCGCCGTCGCGAGCTCGGCGCCCGTGATCGCATGGACCTCGCGCGCCACGCCATAGACGCCGAAGCAGTCCACCCGGTTGGAGTTCACCTCGAGCTCGATCACCGGGTCGGAGACCGGGATCAGCTCAGACAGCGGCGTGCCCGGCGCCACGCCGTCCTCATCGAAGACCGCGATGCCGCTTGCGTCGTCGCCGATCTGCAGCTCGGCCTCGGAGAGGATCATCCCGTCGGACTCGACCCCGCGCAGCTTCGCCTTGCCGAGCTTGGTGCCGTCCGGCATCACGGCACCGGGCAGCGCGACGGGCACGGTCTGGCCCGCGGCGACGTTGGGCGCGCCGCAGACGATCGTCCTGCCCCCCTCGCCGGCGTCGACCTCGCAGACGCTCAGCTTGTCCGCGTCGGGATGCTTCTCGACCGAGAGGACCTTGCCGACCACGAACGCATCGGGCGAGGGAGCACCGATACGGCTGATCCGCTCCACCTCGATCGCGTGCATGGCGAGCTCGTCCGCCAGCTGCTCGATGGACAGGTCCGGTTCGCAGTACGAGCGCAGCCAGGAGCTCGGGACCTTCATCGGAATTGCTCCAGGACTCGGATGTCGTTCTCGAAGAACTTGCGCAGGTCCGGGACGCCGTACTTGAGCATCGCGATCCGCTCGATTCCCATGCCGAAGGCGAAACCCTGGACCCCCTCGGGGTCGTAGCCGTTCTCGCGCACGAAGCCGTAGACGTTGGGGTCGACCATTCCCGCACCGAGGATCTCGATCCAGCCGACCCCCTTGCAGAGCGGGTCGCGCGAGCCGTCGGAAAGCTGGCCGGACCCGCCGCAGCGGAAGCAGGAGACGTCGACCTCCACGCTCGGCTCGGTGAACGGGAAGAAGCCGGGCCGGAAGCGCGTCTCGCGCTCGGGGCCGAAGATCGCGCGAGCGAACTCGTCGAGCGTCCCCTTCAGGTCGCCGAGGGTCACGTCGGTCCCGACGGCGAGCCCCTCGACCTGGTGGAAGATCGGGCTGTGGGTCGCGTCGAAGGGATCCGAGCGGTAACAGCGGCCCGGCACCACGATGAAGATGGGCGGCGGCTGCGATTCCATCGCCCGGACCTGCATCGGCGAGGTATGGGTGCGCAGCACGACGTCCTCGGGCCCGGGCGGCATCTCGTCGCCGTTCGACGGTATCCGCAGGTCGGAGCGCAGGGTCGCGGGGTCGACGTAGAAGGTGTCCTGCGCCATCCGCGCCGGGTGTCCCGGCGGGTGGTTGAGCGCGGTGAAGTTGTAGTAGTCGAGCTCGACCTCCGGACCCTCCATCACGCGGTAGCCGAGGCCGACGAAGATGTCCTCGATCTCGCGCTGGGTGCGGATCAGCGGGTTCTGGGCGCCCGCCGGCACGGGCGGGGAGCCGGGCAGCGTGACGTCGATGGCGTCCTCGGCGAGCCGCGTCCCAAGCTCGCTCGCGTCGAGCTCGGCGCTGCGCGACTCGAGCAGCGACTCGAGCTCCTGCCGCGCCTCGTTGCCGGCCTTGCCGACCTGGCCGCGCTCCTCCTTCGGCAGCTCGGCGATCCCGCGCAGGATCTGGGTGAGCTCGGCCTTGCGGCCCAGGTAGCGGACCCGGAGCTCCTCCAGCTCGACAGTCGACGACGCGGAGCCAATCGCGTCGGCGGCTTCCTTCCTGATCTGCTCGATGCGGTCGGTCATCTGCCTTCTCCGGCAGCGGACGCTATCCGCTGAAGAGCGATCGCAGCCGCCGCCGCCACGTTGAGGGACTCGGCGCCCTCCCGCAGCGGAATCGTCACTTGCATGTCGCAACGCTCGAGGACGTCACCCGGCAGCCCGGCGCGCTCCGCGCCCAGACAGATCGTCGCCGCGCCGTCGAGCGCCTCGAGCGGCTGGCCGCCGTGTGCGAGCAGGGCGGCGCGGGGCTCGGGCGTCGCGTCGATGCCGGTACGGACCAGCGGCTCCGCGAAGACAGCGCCCATGCTCGCCCGAACCGCCTGCGGCCCGAACGGGTCGGCCGTGTCCGGCCCGATCGCCACCGACCCGCCGACCAGTCCATGCGCCGTCCGGAGCACGGTCCCGACGTTCCCCGGGTCGGAGACGCCGTGCAGGTAGATGCAAGGGGCCGCCGCCTGCTCCGCCCAGCGCTCGCGCCACACGCCGATTGCCCGGGTTCCGGAGCCGAGCTGCGAGAAGCGCGCCAGCAGCGCCGGCTCGACCTCGGTTCCGCCCAGCGCCTCGCCCGCGGCGGTGAGCAGCTCGACCGGCTCCTGCCCGGCTGCCCTGGCGGCCGCCACGAGATCCTCGCCCTCGCCGACGAAGAGCCCGTCGCGATCGCGGCTGCGCCGCCTGCCGAGGCGGCGAATCAGCCTGAGCTTCTCGTTGTGTGGGCTGGTGATCATTTGTCCTGAAACGAAAAAGGGCGGCCGCTCTGCGGACCGCCCGGGGAATCTTGCTCTGGCTGCCTTGAGCTAGGTGGCGGCAGCCTCCCGGGCGAGCTCCACAAATCGGCGAAAGCCCTCAGGGTCGTTGACCGCGATCTCGGCGAGCATCTTGCGGTTCACGTCCACCTCGGCCTTCTTCAGGCCGTTCATCAGCTGCGAGTAGCTCATGCCCTCCTGCCGGGCGGCCGCGTTGATCCTGGTGATCCAGAGCCGCCTGAAGTCGCGCTTGCGGGTGCGCCGGTCGCGGTACGCGTACGCATCCGAGCGCATCAGCTGCTCGTTCGCGAGCCGGTAGCTCGAGTGCTTGCGGCCGAAGTAACCCTTCGCCCGGTCGAGCACCTTCTTCTTGCGGCGCTTGCGCGCGACGGCGTTGGTGGCGCGCGGCATCAGCGACCACCCCCCGCGAGCAGCTTCTTGACCCGCCCGCGATCGGCCCCGGAGATCTCCGAGGGCCGCTTGAACCGCCGCTTACGGCCAGGCGACTTCTTCTCGAGGATGTGGCTCGAGTAGGCCCGCCGGCCGCGGTACTTGCCCTTCGCGGTCTTGCGGAAGCGCTTCTTGGCGCCGGAATGGGTCTTCATCTTCGGCATCGGAGGCGACTATTGAAGCAGACGCTTCGCGTATCTTTCGCCCATGGACTACGGGGAGCCGACCTCCTATATGGCGGTCAAGGAGGGGTGCGAGGTCGTCAGCTCAGACGGCGAGAAGGTCGGCACGGTGCAGCATGTGCTGGCCGACGCAGAGGAGGACATCTTCGACGGCATCGTCATCGACACCCAGCTCGGCCCGGGTGGCATGCACTTCGTGGACGCGCCGCAGGTGAGCGAGTGCTTCGAGCAAGCGGTGCAGCTCTCGATTCCCGCGAGCCAGGTTCCGGAACTGCCGAAGCCGGCGGCGAACCCGGCCGTGATGGAGCATCACGGAGTCGAGGACTCCGAAAGCGGGCTACAGCAGAAGCTGCATCGAGCCTGGGACCTGATCTCGGGCAACACCTGAGATCCATCCGCCGGGCGCGCAACGATCGCGCCATGCTCCTGGTCACGATCGTCTGCTCCGATCCGAAGTGCATCGAGGAGCGTGAGATCGTCGTCGAGGTCCTCGACGATGTCGACCGCGAGGTCTGCGAGTGCGGCCACGGCTTCGTCGTTATGCGCGTCAGCTCCCGGCGCCTCGCGGCGTGAGCTCGACGATCGGAATGGTCCGCCCCGCCTTCGCCGCCTCGCGGCGGTAGTCGGCGTAGGGCGCGAAGACGCGGTCACCGAGAGCCCAGAGGCGCAGCCGCTCGCTCTCGTCCGTCACGACCGTGGCCAGCATCGGGATCCCGCCAAGGGTGACGTCCGGATTCGCGCGGAGGTTGTGGAACCAGGCCGGATTCCCGGGCAGACCCTGTTTCGAGGCGACGATGATGACGCGGTCGCCGTCGTGGAAGTAGAGGACTCCGTTGCGACGAACCTTGCCCGTCTTCGCCCCACGCGTCTCGAGCAGCGCCGTCGGTAGGACGAGTCCCATGCCGACGCGACCGCCGGTGGCCCGCAGCAGGTAGGGGTCGAGCTTCCAGACCAGCCTCGAGGAGAGGAACCGCCCGAGGCGGGTGTTCGAGAAGGATGCGAAAAGGCGGCTGAAGCGCGAGGGCGGCCCGTCCGGATCGACATGCCTCAGCGGACGTGGCATTTCGCCCCGGTACTAGCTCGCTGCGGCTTCGTTCTCCTGGCCCGCCGTGCGCGTCGGGGCGAGCAGCATGGTCATGTTGCGCCCCTCCTGGAGAGGCTCCTGTTCCATCACCCCGAGCTCCGAGACATCCTGGAGCAGCCGGTCGAGAAGCATGCGACCGCGCTCGGGATGGCTCTGCTCGCGCCCGCGGAACATGATCGTGACCTTGACCTTGTCCTGGTTCTTCAGGAAACGCTCGACGTGCCCCCGCTTGGTCTCGTAGTCGTGCTGGGCGATCTTCGGCCGCAGCTTGATCTCCCGGACGTTCACCTGCTGCTGGTGCTTGCGGGCGGCCTTGGCCTTCTGCTCCTGCTCGTACTTGTACTTCGAGTAGTCGAGGATGCGGGTGACCGGCGGCTTCGAGTTCGGGGCTACCTCGACCAGGTCGAGGTCGCGCTCGCGGGCTCGCTCGAGAGCATCGGCGGTCGGGAGGATGCCCACCTGCTCGCCGTTCTCGTCGATCAGGCGCACCTCGGGAACGCGGATCCGCTCGTTGATCCGAGTCGTGTCGCGCTCAGGCGGTCTGCGGTCGAAGCGAGAGACCGCCACTAGCTGCGCATGAGGTAGAGCTTCAAGAAGGAGATGGGCGAGATTGGATCGACGAGACGGGCACGGGGCGCTTAGTTGCGCTTCGTGGTGTGGGTGCCCGGCATTGCGGCCAGTATAGACGGCGCTCCCCGCTCCCAGTCGCTCTGAGCGGGCTGGGCGCTAATCACCAGCCTCCTCGCGCAGCCTCGCGCCCAGCTCGCCCAGGCTCATCGCGCCGAGGTCGCCGTCGCCGTGATGGCGAACGGACACCGCGTCGGACTCGAGCTCCTTGTCCCCGAGCACGAGCATGTAGGGGGCCTTCGAGAGCTCCGCATCGCGGATCTTCTTGCCGACCGACTCGGTGCGGTCGTCGACGCGCACCCGCAGCCCATCGCGGCGCAGCCGCTCGGCAACCTCAGCGGCGCGGTCGTTGTGACGGTCCGCCACCGGCAGGACGACCGCCTGGGTGGGCGCCAGCCAGAGCGGGAAGCGGCCGCCGTAGTGCTCGATCAGGATGCCGGCGAATCGCTCCATCGAGCCGAGCAGCGCGCGGTGGATCATCACGGGCCGGTGGTCGGCGTTGTCGGCGCCGGTGTAGGTGAGGTCGAAGCGCTCCGGCATCTGGAAGTCGAGCTGACAGGTGCCGCACTGCCAGGAACGGCCGAGAGCGTCGGTGATGTGGAAGTCGATCTTCGGGCCGTAGAAGGTGCCCTCGCCGGGACTGACGTCGTACTCGCGTCCCTGGCGCTCGAGCGCCTCGCGGAGCGCACCCTCCGCCCGTTCCCACTGCTCGTCGGTGCCAATCGACTTCTCCGGCCGGGTGGAGAGCTCGACCCGCACCTCGTCGAAGCCGAAGCGCTCGTAGAGCTCGTCGATGCCGGCGCAGATCGAGTCGACCTCGTCGGTCACCTGGTCGAGCGTGCAGTAGACGTGGGCGTCGTCCTGGGTGAAGGCACGGACCCGGAGCAAACCGTGGAGGACTCCCTCGCGCTCGTAGCGCGACACCAGTCCGAACTCGGCGAGCCGCAGCGGCAGCTCACGGTAGGAGTGGCGCTCCGAGCCGAAGACGAGGCAGGCGCCGGGGCAGTTCATCGGCTTGAGCGCGTACTGACGCTCCTCGCCCGACTCCCGTTCGGCGGGCGCGGTGAAGAACATGTTCTCCTTGTAGTTGTCCCAGTGGCCGGAGCGGTGCCAGAGCTCGACGTCGAGCACCTGGGGCGTCTTGATCTCGAGGTAGTCGCGCTTCGCCAGCTGCTTGCGGACCTCGGCCTCGATCAGGCGCAGCAGCACCGTCCCCTGCGGCAACCAGAACGGCATGCCCGGCGCCTCGGGCCGCAGCTGGAAGAGGTTCAGCTCCGGCCCCAGCTTGCGATGGTCGCGCTGGCGGGCCTGCTCGAGTCGCTCGAGGTGCTCCTCGAGGTCCTTCGGATCGAGGAAGGCGGTGCCGTAGACGCGGGTCAGCATCTGACGGGTCTCGTCCCCCCGCCAGTAGGCGCCGGCCAGGGAGGTGAGCTTGAAGGCCCCGATCCGCCCGGTCGAGGGGCCGTGGGGCCCGCGGCAGAGGTCCTCGAACGTGCCGTTGCGGTAGAGCGAGACCGTCTCGGCGCCCTCGTCGCGGATCAGATCCTCGATCAGCTCGACCTTGTAGTCCTGGTTCTGGGCTCGGAAGTGCTCGATCGCCTCCTTCGCCGGGAGCTCTCGCCGCTCGAAGGGCTCGTCGGCCTTGACGTGCTCGGCCATCCGCTCCTCGATCATCGCCAGGTCCTCCTCGCCGGGATTCCCGTCGGGGAACTCGATGTCGTAGTAGAAGCCGTTGTCGATCGGCGGCCCGATCGAGATCTTCGCCTCGGGCCAGAGATCCAGCACCGACTCCGCGAGCACGTGCGCCGCGTCGTGGCGGATCAGCTCCAGCGCCTCGGGGCTTCGGTCCGTGACGATCTCGATCGACTCACCACTCTCAAGGGGGGCGGAGAGATCTCGTAGCTCGCCATCAACCTTGACGGCCAGCGCGGCCTTGGCCAGCCCGGAGCCGATCGCCGCGGCGGCGTCCGCCCCGGTCGCGCCCGCGTCCAGCTCCAGGGCGGAGCCGTCGGGCAGCTTCACGTCGATTTTCTCGGCGGTCGCCATTGCGCCCTAAGGCTATCCGTGGGTGTTCGCGCCCAGGTTGCAGGGATGCACAACTTGGCCGCCGTACACCAGTTAGTGGCCCGAATGGGTAGGCATGGACCCAGGTCGTTCGCGTGCGCCCTCGTTGCACTCGCGGTGGTCGCCGTCGCGGTTCCGGCGGCCCCCGCGGTCGCCAAGGGCAAGCATCACCGCGTCTGCAGGTTCGGGTCCCGGCCGCTCGCCCCCGGTGTGCGCGGCAAGGACGTGCGGTTCCTGCAACGCGCCCTGACCCGCCTCGGCGTCGCGACTTCGGTCGACGGCGCCTACGGCAAGGCGACGATGAGCAGCGTGAAGACGCTCGAGCAGCGGCGCGGTTGGCCGGTGAACGGAGTCGTCTCGAAGAAGGACGCGAAGCGGATCAAGAAGCTGTTGATGAAGGGTCGCGTGAGCGGCGGCTACTTCGTCCAGGGCCTGGTCAGCCCGACCCTCAACCTCACGTCCCGGAAGAGCGGTACCGCGAAGGTCAAGGTGCTCAACGACAGCGGCGATCTGATCCAGGCGATCACGGTCGACTTCAGCGGCGCGGATTCGAAGGGGGTGACATGGAACGGGACCACGCCGACCGGGATCGCCGGGGACGACGTCTACCAGCTCAAGCTGGGCGACACCGGGACCAGCGGCGCATCCGTGACCGGCGGCCAGACCCAGCCCTTCGCCATGCATCTCCGCGCCTTCCCCGTCCCCGGCCCGCACACCTACGGCGGAGCCGACGCTCGCTTCGGCGCGCCCCGCTCTGGCCACACCCATCAGGGCCAGGACCTGCCGGCCGCCTGCGGCGAGAAGCAATACGTGGTCGAGACCGGCCAGGTGAAGGTGAACGCCTACCAGGCATCGGGCGCCGGCTATTACGTCGTCATTCACGGGGCGATCACCGGCACCGACTCCGTCTACATGCACCTGAAGCTGCCGAGCTGGGCCCCCGCCGGGACCATCGTCTACGCGGGCCAGCAGATCGGCAAGGTCGGCGCCACCGGCGACGCGCAGGGCTGCCACCTCCACTTCGAACGCTGGAGCGCACCCGGCTGGTACGTCGGCGGCGCGGCCTACGACCCGCTGTCCGAGCTGCAGTACTGGGACTCGTATTCGTAAGCCGCCGCGGGCCTGATAGACCAGCCGAGTGGCGACCTTCTGCCTCCTGCACGGCGGCTGGCATGACCCGTTCTGCTGGGAGCCGCTGGCGGAGCGCCTCCGCGATCGTGGACACGAGGCGCTGATGCCGGATCTCCCGCTCCACGATCCAAGCGCCGGCTACGAGGACCGCACCCGGCCGGCACTCGAGGCACTCGAGGGCGCGACCGGTCAGCTCGTCGTGGTCGGTCACTCTGCCTCCTCGGGTTATGCGGCTCTCGCCGCGGACGCCAATCCCGGCTCTCTGCTCGTCCATCTATGCCCGCGCCTCGGCCCCTTTGAGCCTGCGGCGGGAGCCCCAAAAGGTCCATTCCGCGACGGCATTCCGTTTCCGGCCGACCGACCCGATGGCACCAGCGCCTGGGACCCCGACGCAGCCATCGAAACGCTCTATCCCCGGCTGCCGCCAGCCACCGCCCGCACACTCGCCGAGCGCCTGCGCCCCCTTGCTCCTCCGGCGGACGAGTTCCCGCTGGCCGACCATCCCGGCGTCCCGACAGTGCTCATCTACGCTGCCGATGACGAGCTGTTCGAGCCGGAGTGGGAGCGATTCATGGCGACCGAACTGCTGGGCATCGAGCCGATCGAGATCCCGGGCGGGCACTTCGCGATGCTCGAGGACCCGGACGCCTTGGCCGACTTGCTCGAGCGCATCGTGCAGGAGCCGCCAGACTGAGAGCCAGACCCCTGGGCTCCTGGCTGCCGCCGGTAACAGAGGGGCCCGCCGAAGCGGGCCCCTGGTCCTGCCACTCCAACTACGTCCGAGTCACTTCGGGACGCAGAAGACGGTGACCGTCCTGTCGAGCTCCTGGTCGTCGTCATTGTGGACGACGAACCCGGTCTCACCGGCAGCCTCGTTGAAGGTGTAGTGCGGGAACACCGGATACGTGTACCCATCCACTGTCACTCCCGGCTCCGCGACGAACGCCGACTGGACGTCGGCCAGGTCATGCGTGCCACCGACTGCCCTCATGTCGAGCGGGCAAGACCAACCGCCCCATCCGTTCGGGCCGAAGTCCAGCACCGGACCCGAGCTGAAAGCCTGCGGCTCCACCGGCTGCTCACAGCTCCCGTTGGTCGGGAACTTGTCGCCGTGGCCGGCATGCGCCTGCAGAGCCGGGAAGCCGACCCTGATCAGGACATAGGTGCCGTTACCCGTCCGGTGGCAGATCGAGATCTTCTGCTTCTTGTGCTTCTTGTGCTTCTTGTGCGGCTGGTTGCCGTTGTGCTTAGCGCTCGCCACACCGCCGATCAGGCTCGCCCCGATCAGCGCCATGACGAGGCAGAGCGCCAAGAGCCCTGCCTTGCGGATGTTCATGTCCTATTCCCTCCATGTCCCTGGCGACTGCTCTTCCCTGGCTATCGCCTTGTGCCGCCGAGTTACCACCGACGGTGATCCGGAAAACGCTCCGTTCGTTAAGACCGTGCTACGTCCCAGGGCGGCCGACGCGGTAGCTGAGCGCGACCATCCCGTTCGAGTGAGGCTTCACCGCCGTCAGCTGCAGTGGGCCGCCCGGCAGGCCGCGGTCGAAGAGGGGTTTTCCCCTGCCCAGCACAACCGGCACCACCGTGACCAGGACCTCGTCGAGCAGGCCGGCGTCCGCGAACTGCGAGGCGACATTGCCGCCACCGACGATCCAGAGGTTGCCGTCGCCCGCCGACTCCATCATCCGCTCGTACAGCTCGCGCACCGAGGCGTTCTCGATCCGGACGTCTACCGCCTCCCCCTCCGGGATCGGAAGCTCCCGGGAGCTCAGGATCCAGCACGGCTTCCCGGCGTACGGCCACTTGCCGCCGGCGGCGATGTGGTCGAGGATGAACTCGTAGGTCACCGAGCCGCTGACCAGCGCACCGACGCCGTCGTAGAAGGCCTCATAGGAACCGCCCTCAGCCATTGGGCCGGACTCGGCCTCGTCGCCCGGGTAGGTCCCTTCGTAGCCGGTCAGCCAGTCGATGCGGTCATCCGCGTCCGCGATGTAGCCGTCAAGCGTGGCGGCGCAGTAGTACTGGGTCTTGCTCACCGCGGGCTGACGCTACCAGCCGTCAGGTCGGGCGCTTCCTTGCCTTCCCTGCCGATGGGCGCAACTGGGCTCGAACCAGTGACCTCCAGCTTGTCGAGCTGGCGCTCTCCCAACTGAGCTATGCGCCCGGGGGTGAGAATGTAGCGCCCTGACGCGAGGGTGCTCCGAGGCGTAAGCCGAGGAGCAACCCGTTTAGTTCAGGCGACAGGCGCGGTCGGTGCCTGGACCGTCGTCGGCGCCTCGGGAAGGATGCCCTTGGCCCGCATGGTGATCTTGAAGGTCTCGAGGGTGTCGTACTTCGGCTGCCAGTCAGCCGTCGACTTGAGCTTCTCCGTCGAGACGACCCACGGGTAGCGGATGAAGTCGAGGTTGCCGGCCGGCGCCTCGGTCCGCGGCACGTGCAGCTTCCACATCGCGTTGTTGAACCGCTTCATGTTCTTGAGCGAGATCTGCCGCGTCTTCTTGCCGACCAGCTCCGCGGCCCGCCCCCAGGTCAGCAGGCCGTCGCCCGCGAGGTTGAATGCGCCCGCGTGCTTGCCGTCCAGCAGCGCGATCAGTGCCGAGACGACGTCGTCCTCGTGGACGAGCTGGAACTCCTCGTCGACGCCGTCGAGGATCGGGACGAACGGGTTGTTGGCGAAGGCGCGCACGATGTAGTTGTCGACGCTCGGGCCGAAGACGATCGAGGGCCGCACGATCGTCATCACCGCGTCCGGGTTCTCGAGCGCCCAGAGCTGCGCGATCCGATCGGAGTCGGCCTTGTGCTTGGCGTACGAGAAGTCCGGTGCGCCGCGGACCGGCCAGTCCTCGGCGATCGGCTTCGGGTTGTCCGGGAAGGCGCCGTAGGCCGTCGCGGACGACGTCTGGATCACCTGCTTGACCCCGGCGTCGGCCGCCGCCTGGAGGACCGCCTGGGTCCCGTTGACATCGATGTCGTACATCTTCGCCTCGTCGCGGATCGGGTTGAGGACGAAGGCGAAGTGAAGAAGCGCGTCGATCTCGTTGCGCTCCAGCAGCTCGCGCATCTTGTTGCGGTCCCGGATGTCGGCCTTGACGAACTCGTGCTTGGGCCAGGTGCGGGGCGGCGGCCGGAGGTCGACGTCGATGATCTTCTCGGTCTCCTCGCGGGCGGAGAGCTCGTCGGTGAGCCTGCCGCCGATGTACCCGGAGCCGCCTGTGATCAGGTACCGCACGGCCCGCATCCTATACCTGGCCAGCCGGCCAATGTCTGCGAGCGATCGCTCATCATTTCTCGGGTGTGGGAAATCCGCAGAATTCGCAGAATTCCCCGCAATCCAGCCGACAACTGCAACTTTCCGGAAGAAGTCGTGTTAGTTTCTCTTGACAGGCTCAAGTTCAGCTGATCGGAGGCCGACACTTGAGCCAAGAGACTTGAAGGACCGACGGGCCGATGAAGGGGAGTTTCATCGGCGGCACGTCCTTTCGGAACAAAAGGGCCCCCTCACCGGGGCCCTTTTCCGTTCTCTGGTTCGACCTGCAGCGTGAGGCCGGCTACTCCCGCAACCACCACGGTCTCCCCCACGTCCGCATGCCGGTCGCAGTGCGCATGCCAGATCTCCCCGCGCAGCCGCACGCGCCCCAGCGGGTCACAAGCCTCGATCACCTCGGCCCTCCTGCCGACGAGCGCCTCCGGCCCGGCACTGATCCGATAACGGCGCAGGAAACGGACCCAGAAGGCGACCTCCGCGATCTCGATCACGATGCCGGCCGTGACCGCGGCGATCCCCCAGCCGGGTGGCAGGACGAAGACGGCCAGGAGGATCGCGCCGACCAGGAGCATTGGTCGGCGATCCTAAGCGTGCGCCCAGGACTCCTTCGCCCACTCGGTCCCCGCCCACTGCGTCAGGGGGCGCTCCTGCAGCTCGCCGTCGACGAACAGGTCGACGCGCTCGTTGAAGAAGCAGACCAGTCCGCGGATCCGCCCCACATCCTCCAACGGCTCCTCGTAGTACCAGGCGAGGAAGGGCTCGGTCCGGTCGCCGATGGCGACGTCGTAGTAGCTCGCCCAGCCCTTGTAGGCGCAGCCCGTGCGGATGTCGCGGTTCGGAGTCAGCTCGGCGCGAACGTCCTCCTGTGGGAGGTACCAGCGCGCCGGCAGGGAGGCCTCGAAGAGCACCAGCGGCCGCGAGGACTCGGCGAGCAGCTCGCCGTCGAGCTCGACCCTGACCGCCCGCGACGTGTT
>JBKPLC010000023.1:0-10214 GCA_046731495.1 Actinomycetota bacterium
CAGCGGGCGGAGGACCGCGACCGGGAGCATCCGGGGAGTCCGGGTCCGTAGTCAGAGCGCTTCGCCGCAGCGAGAGCACTCGCCGCGCAGGGTGACCTCGTGGCTCGAGACCCTGAAGTCGGGCCGCTTCGTGAGCGCCACGATCGCCTGCTCGAGACCCTCATCCTCAAAGGCGACCACACGCCCGCATCGCTCGCAGACGATGTGATGGTGGTGATGCCCCCCGGGATCGAGTCGCTCGTATCCGGCCGCCTCGCCGCCGAGGTCGATCTTCTGCACAAGGCCGAGCGCCTCGAGCTGGTCAAGGGCGCGGTAGACGGTCGCCCGACCGACCCCGGAGAGGCGCCGGTCGATCTCGAGCGCCGTCAGCGCGCAGTCCTCGGAGCCGAGCAGCTCGACGACCTGACGGCGCCCGCCGCCGCTCCGGAAGCCGGCCCCGCTGAGCGCCTCGGTCGCCAGCTCGATCCACGTGTCCGGCGCCCGACTCACGCGGGTGCCTCCAGCGCAAGGCGGCGTGCCGCCGCGATGCGATCGAGCACCGAGCGGGCACCCACGGCCGCGATCGCCGCAAGGTACGCGACGACAACGCACCCGGCGATCGAGGCGCCCGCCGCCAGCCCAGCGTGGAAGGAGACGTAGATCCCAGCGACCCCGCAGCCCAGAGCGATCAGCGTCGAGGCGAGCATCATGGTCGGAAGCCGCCCGGTGAAGGTGCGGGCGATCGCCGCCGGGCCGACGAGCATCGCCACCGCCAGCAGGGTCCCGAGCCCCTGCACCGTGACCAGCGCCGCCCCGGCAAGCAGCGCGAGGACGGCGATGTCCGCGACCGGCGGGGAGGCGCCGAGCGCGCGCGAGGTGCTGCGGTCGAAGGCGACCGCGAGCAGCTTCCAGTGCAGCACCCGTAGCGAGAGCAGCACGGCGACGGCGAGGGCGGCGGAGAGGATCAGGTCGGAGTCGGAGGGAGCGAGGATGTCCCCGAAGAGCAGGCCCTGCACGCCGGGAGGGGAGTCGGCTGAGAGGGCAAGCAGCGCGCCGAGACCGAACAGCCCGGTGACGACGACGGCCACGGCCGTGTCCCGCCCGACCCCCTGGATCCGGCCGACCAGGGCGATTGCGACGGCGGCGAGCACGATCGCGGGGGCGCCCCCCACCAGGATCGGCGCGCCGACCAGGGCAGCGATCACGAGCCCGGGGAACATCGAATGCGAGAGCGACTCGGCGGCGTAGGAGACCCCGTAGAAGACGATCCAGCAGCCGAGCGCCCCGCCGGCGAGCGAGATCAGGAGAAGCTCCAGCAGTGCGCGGCGGATCAGTTCCTGGGCGAGGGGATCTGTGAGGAACTCGATCATCCGTGCTGATGCTGGTGATGGTGGGCGGGCAGGATCCCGACGGCGTCGCTGCCGGGTAGCTCGACGATCGCCCCCGCGTAGGTCTGCTCGAGCACGGCGCGATCGAGAACCGCGTCGGGGGGGCCGAAGGCGATCTGGTGGCGGTTCAGGCAGAGGACGCGGTCCCAGCGGCGCGCCTGCGCGAGGTCGTGGGTGGCGATCACCATCCCCCGCCCTTCGGTCGCCAAGGCGGAGAGCAGGTCCTCGAGGCCCCGCGCGGCGGTCGCGTCGAGCCCGTCGAAGGGCTCGTCGAGGAGGAGCAGCCCGGCATCCTGCACCAGGCACCGCGCGATCAGCACCCGCTGGCGCTGCCCTCCCGAGAGCTCGCCGAAGGTGTCATCGGCCCGCTCGGCGATTCCGACCCGCTCAAGCGCGGAGAGCGCGAGCCGGCGGTCCGCCGAGCTGGGGAGTCGCCACCAGGGGAGGCGGGGAAGCGCGCCCATCAGCGCGACGTCGAGAGCCGACACCGGGAAGTCGAGGCGCGAGCGCTCGGTCTGAGGGACCGTCGCCGCTCTGGCCGACACCTCCAGACGGCCCCGGAGCGGCTTCAGAGCCCCCTGCAACACGCGCAGCAACGTGCTCTTCCCCCCGCCGTTCGGGCCGAGCAGGGCGATCCGCTGCCCCCGCTCGACCGCGAAGGTGATCTCCTCGATCGCTACGACGCGGCCGTAGCCGGCGGCGAGCTCGATGGTGGAGGCGAGCGGCACGATCAACCTCCCGCCGGAATTCCGCAGAAGCCGATCGACGCGCCCTGGCTCCCCTGGCTGAACGCTCTGAACATCGCCACCGCGTTCGCCGCCTCCATCTTCAGGTAGGTGTCGCCGCTCGAACCTTCGGGGCCGAGCGTGTCGCCATAGAGGTCATTGCCGACCTGCGCGCCCGTCTGCGAGGCGATCGCCTCGGCCAGCTTCGGGCTCAGCGAGCTCTCCGGGAAGATCGCCTTGACGTGCTCCGAGCGGATCAGGTCCGCCAGGTTGGTGAGGTCCTGGGCATTCGGCTGTGCCTGGGTGGTCTGCGAGGGGATCACCGCACCGACCACCCGGATCCCGTAGCGATTGGCGAAGTAGCCGAAGGCGTCGTGATCGGTGACCAGCTTGCGGTCGGCGGCGGGAATCCCGTCGAAGCACTGCGCGATCCCGGCGTCGAGCGCCTTGAGCTTCGCTTCATAGGCCGCCGCATTGGCCTCGAAGGTCGCCTTGTCCTGCGGGTCGACAGCCGAGAGCTGGCTGGCGATCTGTCGCACCGCGTCCTCGGCGTTGCGCGGGTCGTGCCACCAGTGCGGGTCGAACTGAGAGGCCTCCTCGCCTTCGGACTCCCCCGGCAGCTTCACCGGCACCGAGGCGCCGAGGTCGACCACCTTCGCGTCGCTGCCGCTGTCGTCGACGACCTTGTCCATCCATGAATCCAGGTTGTCGCCGTTGGTGAAGATGACCTTCGCGTCGGCGGTCTCGGAGACGTCGTCTGGTCGAGGCTCGTAGTCGTGCGGATCGGTGTTGGGCGAGAGGATCTGGTGGACGTCGACGGCGTTGCCGCCGACGATCCGCGCCCAGTCGCCGATCTGGGTAGTGGTCGCGACCACGGAGACGTTGTCCGATCCCGAGCTCGAACTCGAACAGCTGGCGCCGACGAGCGCGAGGGTCACGGCCGTCGCGGCGGCGAGCACGCCACGGCGCGGCCCGATCGCCCGCCCGACGGCTGCCAGGCAGAAGGCGCCGCCGCTGAGCGTCGCGATCGTGGCTCCAGGCGGCGCGTTCGTCTGGACCGAGAGCCAGAGGCCCACTACCCCCTCGAATGCGGCCAGGGCGACCGTCGCGATCTGCCAGGGCAGCATCCGGTTGGCGAACAGGCGCGTGGTCGCGGCGGGAGCGACCAGCAGCGCTGAGACGAGCAGCGCGCCGATCACAGTCAGCGTCGCGGTGGTGGCGAGCGCGATGAGGCCGAGCAGCGCCAGATCGAGCCACCAGCTCTCGCCCTGGCCGGGCGAGTCCGGCGCCTCGTCAAAGCCGGCGGCGAGCCAGCGCCGGCCGAGGAGGAGGGAGGAGGCGACGACGATCGCTGCGGTGACCGCCGCCAGCCTGATGTCCGCTCCGTCGACGAGCAGCAGGCTCCCGAACAGCAGCTGCTCGACGTTCGATCCAGAGTGGTAGACGTCGCTCGCCATGATCACCCCGGCGGCCAGGCAGCCAACGAGGACGAGGGCGGTGAGGCTGTCGTAGGTCGTACCGCGCCGGCGGGTGAACGCCCAGATCGCCAGGGTGAACACTCCGGCGGCACCGACCGCGCCCAGAGAGGCCGAGAACCCGATCCCGTCCGCGAGGACGAGACCGGGAAACGCGGCGGTTCCTACGGCGTGCGAGAAGAAGGCGAGGCCGCGCAACACGATCCACGTCCCGAGTACCCCCGTGGCCACGGCGAGGATGAGGACCTCGACCAGGCCACGCTGTACGTATGGCAGGTCGAATGAATCGAGCACGCGCCTCCCGTTACCCGGCGGTCACTCGACCGGAGCGTCCAGCGCGTCCCAGTCCTCCTTGCTGGCGAACTTCGTCAGCTTGGTCCCCTCGTTGACCGCCTTGAACGCGTAGCGGACCTGGGTCTTTCCATCCTTGCCCTGGCGTTCGTACGTGGTCTTCGTCACCTCGGACTCGGGGATCTGGACCTTCTCTCGCTTCTTGACGTCGTAGAACTCGATTGCCATTCGGAATCTCCTCTCTAGCCTGTTGCCCCGGCAGGGGCCTTGCGTGCAGGTGCCCATACTGCACCCACTACCGGCGGCTCAGGCATGTGCAACATGATAATGAGACTTGATCTTATTTGTCTGCTCGGCGGGGCGAGTCGTTCGACGACGAACCTGGGGCACCGTTGCAATAGGTCGCCCACGGTTGGTAGGTTGCACGGCAACGCCGAATCTCGTCTTGACTGAGACGGGAGCGGGGAAACCGAGTTTCAGGGGCGAACCCACCGCAATCGAGGGGTGGGAGCGCAGGCTCCTTTAGCGCCAGCCCGACAGCTAACCCCGCAGGCCCACGGAGGAGGTTGCGGTGCGGAGACAGCGGTCGGGAAGGGCTACAGCCACAGTGGCGCTGATCGCCGCCGCGGCGCTCGCCGCCGGCGCGGCCTCGGCCTCAGCCCAGACCGGCGGCTCAGTCCCGCCGGGCGAGACCACCACCACGCCCGCCCCGACCGGCGTTCCCGGCGTCGCGACGCTCGCACCCGACGGCACGGCGATTCCTCCCAGCGACGCTCCGAGGTCCGTCCGCAAGGCGATCAACGCGGGCAATCGGATTCACACCCTGCCCTACCTCTGGGGCGGCGGCCACAACCGGAAATTCCGGGGCGCCGGCTACGACTGCTCCGGCGCGGTGAGCTACGTCCTGCACGCCGCCGGGATGCTGAAGAGCCCGCTCTCCTCGGGGCCGCTGGCGCGCAGCTGGGGCCAGCCGGGCATCGGACGGTGGATCACCGTCTACGCGAACAAGTCCCACGCCTACGCGGTGATCGCCGGGTTGCGATGGGACACCTCGGCGGTGGGTGAGGCCCTCAACCAGGGCAGCGGGCCGCGCTGGCGCGGGACGCAGCGCTCCTCGGTTGGCTACACCGCCCGGTTCTGGCCGGGCTACTAGGGCGGCAGGTCAGGCGTACTGCTTCGCCGCGGCTCGGGCCTGGCGCGGCAGTGTCACCGTGCGTCGCCCGACCAGGCTGGCGCCCATTCGGTCGAAGAGCCGCGCCCGCATGACCACCCCGGCCGTCCTGGTCCCGGCGCCGGCCCCGAGATAGAGCAGCCGGTTCCGGTCGATCCCCGCCATCCGGCGCATGTAGCGGGGCGTGATCGCCACGGCGGCCGAGGCCATCATCCGCAGCGAGACCTGGTGGGGGACTAGCTCGCGGATCAGCGGCGGGTCGACCACAAGCTCGATGGCGTCGCGTGAGGACTCGCTGACGCAGAGGTTCGGCCGCATGTACTCGAAGAAGTCTCTGTACCCGGCCCGCGACGCGGGCACCAGCTCCCTCGCGAGCTCCATCAGCTCGGCGGCGGCGACCTGCTCGGCCAGGTACGCATCCTGCTCCTCGTCGCTCAGGCGGCCGCCGTAGGCCCGGTAGGCAGCGAGAAACGAGTGCACCTCAACGCAGTGCACCCAGAGCTTCGTCTCGGTGTCATCGGCGCTGTAAGGGGAGCCGGTGACGGGGTCAACGCCCTTGACGCGAGTGTGAATCCGCCGGACCATCGCCCCGGCCCGCTGGGCGGAGGGGGTGTCCCCGTAGACGACCGTCGCGACGTACTCGGCGGTCCGGCGCAGCCGTGACAGCGGTCGCCGGAGATAATCGCTGTGCTCCGCGACGCCGGCAATCGCCAGCGGGTTGAGCGACTGGATGATCAGGGCCCGGAGACCGCCGACGAGCAGCACCGGGCTCGAGTGGACGCGCCAGCTGACCGAGCCCGGCCCGAACAGTCCCCAGTCGTGCGGGCCCGCGACGACCGGCACTCCCCTTGGCCGCGATGACGGCCTCAGTACCCGATCGACCGGGCTCAGCACTTCCCGTTCCACAGTTTCCTGCGGCAACTGCTCTCCCCATATTCGAGACTAGGCCGCGAAACTACGCCTCGGGAAGCGCCCGCGCATCGGCACTTTTCACCCTTCCGAGTGCGGGTTACCCCTTATCAGGCGTCAATCGCGGCTCTGACGTCAACTTTGACGTCAAACGTCAGGCCGGGGCGACCTGACGCTCGCCCAGGATCTCGCCGAGGCGGCGCTCCAAGGCCACGGAGACCGCCGCCCGGACCGGCCCCTCGTCGAGCCGCTGCACCAGAGCCTCCAGGAAGCCCTCGATGATCAGCCGCTTGGCCTGCTCGTCGGCCAGTCCGTGCGAGCGCAGATAGTGAAGCTGCTCGGCATCGATCTGGGCAACCGCTGCCGCGTGCGTGCAGCGGACATCATTGGCCTCGATCTCCAGGCCGGGAATCGCGTCGGCGTGGGCCGACTTCGAGAGCAGCAGGTTGCGGCTCTCCTGGAAGGCGTCGGTCTGCTGGGCGCCGGGGTCCACGCGGATCATGCCGCGCCACACCGCCGTCGCCGACTCCTCGAGGACGCCCCGAAAGGCGAGGTCCGAGGTGGTGTGCGCGGCGGCGTGCTCCTGGGTGGTGTCGAAGTCGAGGTGCTGCGAGCCGTTGCCCGCATACGCGCCGGTGACCCGGGCGCTCGAGCCCTCTCCCGCGAGGCGGGTCTCCATTCGAACCTTGCCCCGCGAGGAGCCGAACCCGAGGGCGACCCAGTCGAGGTGCGCGTCGCGCTCGACCTCGGCGCGCTGCGTCGCGAAGACCCAGCTGTTCTCGCCGAGGCCCTGGGCGCTGACGTAGCGCAGGTTCGCGCCGGGGCCGACCCAGATCTCCGTGACGGTGTTGAAGAGGCCCGACCGCTCGTGGTCGGTGGCGAGCCACTGCTCCCAGATCTCCGCCTCAGCCGCCTCCTCGATCACGATCAGGCTTCGGAAGCCGAGCGCGGCCCGGTCGGCGTGATGGATCGCCTCGATCTGGGCCGGCGCCGACAGGCCCTTGCCCGCAGGCACGTAGACGAAGGCACCGCCGCGCCAGGCGGCGTCGTTGCGGGCGACGAATGGGTCATCGGAGGGGACCAGTGAGCCCAGCCGCTCGCGGACCAGCTCCGGGTAGAGCTCCACCGCTCGCGCCAGAGTGGTGACCACCGGCTCGGTTGGCCTCGTGCCCTCGGCCGCGGAGGCGGCGCCGTCGAGCATCGTCTGGTCGACCTGGATGACGCGAGGGCCTTCCTCCGGGAGGTTGAGCACTGCGTCGGCGTGCTCGCGCGCGGCCGGATCCGCCTCGGCCGGGACCTCGAACTCCTCCTCGACCAGCTCGGTCAGGTCGGTGAACTCCCAGCCCTTGGTCTTCTGGCTGGGCAGCCCGAGCTCGGTCGCAAGAGCGGCGCCGTCGCGGCGCCGCTCGGTCAACCAGTCCGGCTCCGCGGTCGCCGCCGCAGAGGCGGACTCAGCCAATCGAGCCCTCCATCTGCAGCTCGATCAGGCGGTTCATCTCGACCGCGTACTCCATCGGAAGCTCCTTGGTGATCGGCTCGATGAAGCCGTTGACGATCATCTTGGAGGCTTCCTCCTCGTCCAGCCCGTGGGACTGTAGGTAGAAGATCTGTTCCTCCCCGATCTTCGAAACCGTGGCCTCGTGGCCGACGTCTACGTCGTCCTCGCCGATGCGGATCGTCGGGTAGGTGTCGGAGCGCGAGTGCTCGTCGAGCAGGAGCGCATCGCAGACCACCTTCGACTTCGCCTCGACGGCGCCCTTGGCCACCTCGAGCAGTCCGCGGTAGCTGGTCCGGCCGGCGTCCTTGGAGATCGACTTGGAGAAGATCGAGGAGGTCGTCTTCGGAGCCGCATGGATGATCTTGCCGCCGGCGTCCTGGTGCTGGCCCTGGCCCGCGAAGGCGATCGAGAGGATCTCGCCGTGGGCCCGCTCGCCGAGCAGGTAGATCGATGGGTACTTCATGGTCAGCTTCGAGCCCAGGTTGCAGTCGACCCACTCCATCGTCGCGTCCTCGTGGGCGACAGCCCGCTTGGTGACGAGGTTGTAGACGTTCTGCGACCAGTTCTGGACGGTCGTGTAGCGGACCCTCGCGCCCGGCTTGGCGATGATCTCGACGACCGCCGAGTGCAGCGAGTCGGTCGAGTAGACCGGTGCCGTGCAGCCCTCGATGTAGTGAACGTCCGAGCCCTCCTCGGCGATGATCAGCGTCCGCTCGAACTGGCCCATGTTCTCCGTGTTGATCCGGAAGTAGGCCTGGAGCGGCATCTCGACCTTGACGCCCTTCGGCACGTAGACGAAGGAGCCGCCCGACCAGACGGCGGAGTTGAGCGCCGCGAGCTTGTTGTCGTTCGGCGGGATCACCGTGGCCCAGTACTCGCGGACGACGTCCTCGTGCTCGCGGAGGCCCGAGTCCATGTCGAGGAAGATCACGCCCTGCTTCTCGAGGTCCTCGCGGACCTGGTGGTAGACGACCTCGGACTCGTACTGCGCGCCGACCCCGGCGAGGAACTTGCGCTCAGCCTCAGGGATGCCGAGGCGGTCGAAGGTGTTCTTGATGTCCTCGGGGACCTCGTCCCAGCTCTGGGTGTTCTTCTCCGAGGCGCGGACGAAGTAGTGGATGTCGTCCCAGTCGATCTGGTTCAGGTTGCCGCCCCACTGCGGGGTGGGGCGCTGCATGAAGTGCTCGAGCGCCTTGAGGCGGAACTCGCGCATCCACTCGGGCTCGTCCTTGTACTCGGAGATGTTCTCGACCACCTCGCGGGAGAGACCCTTGGGCGCCTTGTAGGCGTAGCCCGACTCGGGGTCGTGGAAGCCGAACTTCTCCTTGTAATCGGCGTTGATGCCGGCGAGCTCGCGCTCCTCGGCCGGGCGCTCCTTTGTGGTGTCGGGCGTGGCCATCAGGAAACCTCCAGCTTCACAGTGTCGTCCTCGATCGTGACCGGGTAGGTGGTGACCGGTTGGTAGGCGGGGAGGGTCTTGGGTCGACCGGACGTGAGGTCGAACAGGGACCCGTGGCGTGGGCACTCCACGGTACAGGCGTCGGCATCGAAGGGGCCCTCGGCGAGCGGCCCGTCGTCGTGGGAGCAGCGATCCTCGATCGCGTAGAGCGTGCCGGCACAGTTGAAGACGCCGATCTTCGCGCCGTCGGGCGCGTCGACCAGCTTCATCTCGCCGCTCGGCAGCTCGGCCGAGGGGCAGACGTCGATCAGTTGCTTAGTGCCTTCAGTCACGTTATTCCTACTCCGGTAGTCGGATTTTAGCGATCGCAAGGGCGCGCCTAACCTGAGCGAGGGGCGAAGCCCCGA
Source organism: Actinomycetota bacterium (assembly GCA_046731495.1). Taxonomy (GTDB): domain Bacteria; phylum Actinomycetota; class Thermoleophilia; order Solirubrobacterales; family 70-9; genus DASUPK01. The sequence goes on from JBKPLC010000023.1 coordinate 9,243, forward strand.
GCGGTTGTGTCGGCGCGCCCGCAGCGATCGCGACTGACGGCGAAGCCGTTAACCGATACCTTCTCCCCGCCTTGGCTCTCGTCCTGATCCTGATCGGGATCGTTCTGATCCTGCTGATCGCCGTCTGGTTCCTCTACAACCGGATGGTCTCCCGCCGCAACGCGGTCGACAACAGCTGGGCGCAGATCGAGGCGGCGCTGCAAAGGCGCCACGACCTGATCCCGAATCTGGTCGAGTCGGTCAAGGGCTACGCCACGCACGAGCGCCAGACCTTCGAGGACGTGACCGCCGCCAGGAGCGGCGCGGTCACGGCCAGCGCCCCGCCGACCCAGGCCGCGGCCGAGAACGCCCTGACCGCGGCCATCGGCCGGCTGATGGTGGTCGCGGAGCAGTACCCCGAGCTGCGGGCCACGGAGAACTTCCAGCAGCTCCAGCGGCAGCTCTCGGAGACGGAGGACCAGATCGCGATCACCCGGCGCGTCTACAACGACACGGTCCAGACCTACAACACGATGATCCAGCAGTTCCCGGCGGTCCTGGTCGCCAATCAGTTCCACTTCGAGCCGCGCGAGTTCTTCGATGCGCCGAAGGAGGCTGAGGCGACTCCCGAGGTGAGCTTCTCCCAGGACGGCACGCCGGCGCCGGAGCAGACCCCCAAGGCTTGAGCTCCACGGTGCGCCGCGGGATCTTGATCGCCCTCGCCGCCGCGGCGGCGGTCCTCGTGCTGCCGGGCGTCGCCTCGGCCAACAGCGCCGACGTCACCAATGCCGACGTCGCCCTGCGGCTCGCGAAGGACTCGAGCCTCGTGGTCAGCGAGCGGCTCACCTTCGACTACCAGGGCGACTACCACGCCTCCTACCGCGACATCCCGTTGACCGGCGGCGAGAGCATCGATGCCAACAGCATCAGCGTCCGCGAAGGAGATCAGGTCTACCAGCCGGGTGGCTGCACCACCTTCGGCTGCACCGATCA
>JBKPLC010000024.1:0-7374 GCA_046731495.1 Actinomycetota bacterium
TTCCGCGAGGTGAAGTAGAGGGTGATTAGCCCGCCGGCGAGGAGCGCGACGCGGAAGCGCTCGGGAACGAGGCGCGGCTCGAGCGGCAGCAGGGCCAACCCGAGGGCGAAACCGGGGATCAGGTAGCGGAGGTTGATCCCGAAGGCGAGCGGGTGACCCTCCGGGCCGGCGGCCGTCAGCGGCGTGAACAGGTAGGCGATGAAGGCGACGATCGTGATCGCGCCGGCGAGCCGAACCGCCAGGGAGCGCGGCCTCCAGATCGCCAGGATGGCTCCGCCGGCGGCACCGCCGAGGATCAGGAACCAGAGCGGCCCGAGCAGGTTCTCGATCGGGTTGAGGAAGTCCGAGCGCCACAGGTGGACGCTGGGGTCGCTGAAGATGTAGTGGGCGACGTTGAAGTCGTCGCGGCCCTCGAGGCCCCGGTTCGGACCAGGGAGGTCGATCGGCCCGATGTGCCGGATCCAGGGCAGCGGGTTGCCTGAGTGGATCAGGTTGCGCAGGAACCAGAATCCTGCGACTGCGGCCACTCCGGCTACAAAGGCCCCGAACGCCTTCCATCTGATCTCGCGAGGCACCAGGAATGGCGCGCCGATCGCAAACGCCACCGCCACGCCCGAAATGGTCAGCTTGCTACCGAGCGCGATGCCGATCGCTAGGCCTGAAATGAGAAGGGCGCCAATGGGAACGGCTCCGGGACCGCCTACACCGTTTTTCGATTCCGTCGCCGTCCCATCGGCGCCCTCCGTGTCCCGGGCTGGCGATCGCAAAGCCCACGCATTGATCAGGATTGCTGCGGCCGCGAGGAGCATTGCGACGGGCACGGTGTCGGTCGCGGGGGTGCCGGCCTCACGCGGGACCATGGGGCCGGTGTCCATCGCGATTGCGACCGCGGTGAGCGAGAGGGGCGCGACGCCGTAGGGGCGGCCGATGCACCAGGCAGCCACGAGGGCGACGCCGAGCCAGCCGAAGTTGACGAGCGGCGAGAAGATGTCGCGGTTCGTGAGGACGATCCCGGCGCCGTGGAGCAGCTCCGAGCTCTGGGGGTAGAACCAGTTCAGGTAGAGCGGGTCGGTGAAGTGCATCCCCCAGACCGACCCGGTGTCCGCAATCCGCGCGGCGAACGGCCCGTGGTACCAGAGCGTGTCGAAGGTGAGCATGCCCCGGGCCCAGACGTCCTGGAGGCCCGTCGCCCAGTGGGCCGCCACGAAGATCGCGGCGGCCAGGGCGAACATCGTCTGAACCGGCGGGATCCGCGGCGCGGGCGGGGCAGTCGCCTCGCGATCGTCGTAATCGACCCAGAAGCCGTAGTAGAGGCCCAGCCCGACCAGGAGCGCCGCCGGGATCAGGACGGCGGGGACGAGGATGCCGAAGGCGCCGAGCAGCTGCAGCAGGACGGTGAGCAGGGCGACGGCGAGCACGGCTTCGGCCAGTCGCGCGGGCGCCCCCTCCCAACCCGGCAGCAACCGCCGCCGCAGCCGCATTCCCCCCATCGCCATCGGGATCGCGACCAGTGCGAGCCCGATGACTCCGAAGAGGTACTGGCCGAGGCTCACTGAGGCTGCGGCGCTCGGTTCTTCCCGATACTGCCGCCGCCGCTGCCCGGGCCGGTCAGCTTGGCGCAGCCAGCCGGGTCGAGCTCCCGGTTGACGCTGAAGATGAAGATGTCGTCCTGGGAATCGATCTTCTGCGCGCCCGGGTCACTGGCCGTCCAGACGGCCTCGATCGGCAAGCGCGCCTGGGTTCGCTGGTCCGGCCCGATCACTAGGTAGCGGTAGTGCCCGTCGTTCACCGCGCGACGCCACTCCTCGCACTGCTGAACGAAGTTCGGCGCGACGTCGTTCTGCGCCGCCTCGCTGGCGATCGGGAGGAAGGCGCCGTCGGGTCCATGCCGGGCGATGTACTGGACGTGGTTGGAGAGATCGTCCCCGTAGAAGATGTATTGCTTGAACCCCGGGCGCCCGCCGACCACGCCGATATTGGTGTCGTGCGGGTCCGCCCCGTTGAACCACTGGAGCGCGTTCTTGATCCCGTCGGGGAAGTCGCTGGGCGCGGTGGACGCCTGATAGCGCTGCTTGACGTAGTCGTCCGAGTTGGGCCAGCCGATCGCCACCACGGCGACCAGCGCCACCACCGCCACGGCACCCACGGTCCACGGGTCTCCCCCGCGCTGCGCCCAGAGCCCCAGCGCAACCGGGACGAGGATCAGGAAGAAGGCGAGGCCGATCGCGCCAAGGATGAAGTCGCGCTCCCATTCGGGGCCGAGGTCCCAGACAGGCACCGCCTGCACGAGCAGCAGGACCGCGAGGATGCCCAACAGCCACGCTTGGTCCCGTCTGCGGCTGTTGAGACCGGGATCGACGGCGAGCAGCATCGCGCCCAGCCCGATCGCGGGCGAGGCGTAGCGGAGATTCGTGGTGAAGGCCGTCGGGTCGCCCTCCGGGCCGGCGGCGGTCAACGGGGTGAACAGGTAGGCGATGCCGCTGAGCAGAGCGACCACCCCGAGCATGCGGATCATCGGCGTCCGTCCGTTCATGATCGCCAGCAGGAAGCCACCGATCACCGCAGCCAAGACGAGCGGCCAGAGATCGCCGAAGCTCGAGTGCAGCCCGGGGACGAGGTGGTCACGGATCACCCCGCCATCGGGCGGCAGCAGATAGTGGGCGACGTTGTTCGGGTGACGGATGTTGATGTCGAGCTGATCGGGGCCAGGCAGGGGACCGGCCTTGATCCACGGCAGCGGGTTCCCGGCGTTGATCAGGTTGCGGATGAACCAGAAGCCGCCGGTGACCAGCGAGCTCGCCACCCAGACCCAGGTCGCCCGCCACCGGTAGCCGGCGCTGACCGCGATCACGCCGAGGGTGAGGAGCGCGAACGGCGCCAGCAGGTTGAGCTTGGTCCCGAGAGCGAGGCCCGCCGCAAGGCCGGCGACGATCAGCGCTCCGTTCGGCAACACCGGCCGCAGCGCCGGACCGCCGGAATGGAAGGTGCGCGCGGTGCCGGCGGCAGCTCGTCGCTGCGCGTCGGCGTTGACCAGGATCGCGGCGGACGCCAGCAGGAAGAAGAGCCCGCAGGTGTCGTTCTTCGCGTCCCCCGGCTGGTAGAGGAGCAGCGTGTTGGCGTCGAGCACGAGCGCGATCGCCAGCACCGCGATCGGCCCGCCGCCGTACGGCCTGGCGAACGCCCAGGCGGCCAGCAGGCAGAGCGCCATCCAGCCGATGTTGATCAGCGGCGAGAGGAAGTCGTTGCCGAGGAAGAGGATCCCGACCGAGTGGAGGAGCTCGGAGTTCTGCGGGTAGAACCAGACGGTGAGGTTGAGGACCTCGGTGAAGTGGAGCGCCCCGACCTGGTGGTCCTGGACGAAGCGAGCGGCGAACGGGGCGTTGTGCCAGGTGGTGTTCGGCAGGTACATCCCGATGTCGAGCCCGGTCTGCGTCGGCATCGCCCAGTGCGCCGCGACCAGGAGCGCAGCGCCGACCGCCGCGGCGATCGCGTAGGGCGCCACGGCGGGCGAGGGCAGGGCGACGTCCACCCGCGGACGCCAGGTCGCGGCTCCGAGCGCGGCCCCGACGATCAACGCCGCCAGCAGCAGCCACCCCGGCCGGTAGAGCCCGACGACGCCGACCAGCTCGGCGGTCACGACCAAGAGCGAGAGGCCGAGCACGACCTCGGCGAGGCGCGCCGAGGCGCCGGACCAGCCGGGCAGCAGGCGACGGCGGAGCCCGACCGCCGCGTAGCCGAGCGCCGCCGCGACGACGATCAGCTCGATCGAGCCCAGGAGGTAGTCGCCGAAGCTCATGCTTGCGCCGCGGACCCGAGCTCGGTGCAGGTGGCGGGATCAAGCCGCCCGTTGATCTTGTAGATCGCGGCGGGCCCCGACTGGATCACTGTCTGGACGTTCCTGTCGGCCGAGGTCCAGAGATTCTGGGGTGGCGCGATCGACTCGATCACGCCGATCGCCGGCGTCGTCACGACGTAGTCGTAGCGGCCCTGATTGATCGTCTGGCGCCAGAGCGCGCAGTTGTAGATCGGCCTGAACGTCCCATGGTTGCCCTCCTCCCCGAGGTACTGCACGTGGTTGGTCAGGTCGGTGCCATAGAAGAAGTACTGCCCGAACGCGCCCGCGCGGCCGAACACCGCGATCCGCTCGTGGCTCGCCTTGCGACCCCAGTCCTGCAGCGGCTGCCACTCGGGCGTGGCACGGAACCCGCCGCCGAGCGGCGGCCGCACCGCGGTCACGTAGCGATGGTCGAGGTAGTAGTTCTCGCGCACCCTGCCGAGGCCGACCGCGACCACCAGGGCCACCAATCCGAACGCGGCGAGGGCGACGGGACTGATCCGGGCCCGCTGGCCAGCCACCAGGAGCGCCGGGACGCCGATGATGAGGAACGCCATCCCGAAGGCGGCGAGGTGGTGCTCTTGCTCCCAGTTCGACTGGATGACCGTCCCCTGGATCAGCAGGACCGTGAACAGCGCGATCAGGATCCACGGGCGCTTGCCGTGGCGGAACCACGGGATCAGCGGGATCAGCATGAAGCCGACGGTGAGCACCGGCGCGACGTAGCGGAGGTTGGCGTCGAAGCCGCTCGGGTCGTACGGATCCCCGGACGCGGTGAGCGGGGTGAAGATGTAGGCGATGCCGGCGACCGCGCCGGTCACGGCCAAGATCCGCATCAGGGCGCTGCCGCCGCGGACGAACGCCCAGACCAGGCCTACGATCACCACCGCCAGGATCACCGGCCAGAGGGGGCCCAGTCGCTCGTGCAGGACCGGTGTGAGCTTGTGGGTCCAGACCAGCGGGTCGTTGTAGTACTCGGCCAGCTTGTGCGGCGGGCGCGGGTAGAGGCTGACCTGATCCGGGCCCGGAAGGTCGATCGGCCCGATCTTGTTGATCTGCGGGAACGGGTTGAGCGCGTAGACGAAGTTCCGCCCGTACCAGAAGCCGCAGGTGACCACGATCCCGCCGAGCCAGATGCCGAGCGCCCGCAACCAGTGCTGGCGCCCGCCGAGAATCGCGACGCCGATCGTGAAGGCCGCGATCGTCGCGAGCAGGGTGATCTTCGTCCCGATCCCCAGGCCGGCCGCCAGACCGGCCATGAACAGCGGGCCGGCGCCGACGGTCGCGAGCGCCCGCGGGTCGCCGACCACCGGCACGTCCTCCACCACCCCGAGCTCGTACTCCTCCGTGCTCGGCTCTCTGCCGCCGTTGGCGGCCCTGTGCGCCTCGCGCGCCGCGTGCGCGCTGGCTGCGCCGTCGACCAGGAAGGCCAGCGCCGCCATCAGGAAGAAGAGCCCGGCCACGTCGTTCGGCCCCTGGCCGGCCTGTGAGCCGACCATCATGTTCGAGTCCAGCACCACGGCCGCGCCGAGCAGAGTCACGCCGCCGATCGCGTAGGGGCGCCCCACGCACCAGGCCGCCAGCAGGCAGAGCGAGACCCACATCAGGTTGATCAGCGGCGAGAGGAAGTCAGTCTTCAGGAAGACGATCCCGATGCCGTGCAGCAGCTCGGAGTTCTGGGGGTAGAACCAGGCGGCGAGCTTGAGCGGATCGGTGAAATGGAGGGGCCCGACGTGGCCGGTCTGGGCGAACCGGGCCGAGAAGGACATGTGGTACCAGGTGGTGTCCTGGTAGTACATGCCCTGGTCGAGCGCCTGGCTGCTGGGGAGGGCCCAGTGGACGACCACGAGCGTCGCCGCGGCGATCCCGATCCCGACCATCAGCCAGCTGGAGCGGGCCTCGGGCGCGGCCGGCGGCTCCGGTAGGCCGTATCGGCGGACGAGGAAGGTCGTGGCGAGGCCCGCCGCGACGCAGCCGAGCAGCAGCGGCACCTCCTTGAACAGGCCGAGCGCGCCAAAGAGCTGCGCGACCAGCACCAGCATCGAGATCCCGATTACAAACTCGGCCAGGCGTGCCAGCGCCCCAGTCCAGGCTGGCGTGAGCAGGGCTCGCAGGTGGTAGGCGCCAAGGCCGAGGGCGGCTGCGATCACCGACAGCTCCGCCGCGCCAAGCAGGTATCGGCTCGTGCTCATGGCATACGAAACGCGCACCCGAATGGCGTGCGCGCGGAGCGCGGAACTATATCCGCGGGGCTAAACGCCCGGTCAGCCGTTAGTTCGAGGGAAGGCCCTTGACCACGTAGGCGTGCTCGCCGGGCCTGACCATGCCGAGCTTGCGCGCCTCGCGCTCCAGCGTGGCCGGGCTGGAGACGTCGCGGAGCTGCTGCTGGAGCTGGACCTTCTGCTGCTTGAGCTGCGACAGCTGGTGCTCGGAGGCCTTCGAGCCCTGCCAGGCCTGGAGCAGGTTCACCACCGGGTTGAGATAGCTGACCAGCACGCCGAACAGGACCAGCACGAGCGCCACTCGCCCCACCCGGTCCCAGCGGATCCGGCTCGGGCCGACGCGCCGGCGCACCCGCCGTCTGGGCGCCCGCGCCGCGTATGCCCTGCTGGCCATGCCTGGAGATTCGGCCTCCAGGCAGGGATCTCCTTCCTAGCTCTGAAAGAGAGACGCGCCGGGGAACTTGGCGCGGTCCCCGAGCTCCTCCTCGATGCGGAGGAGGCGGTTGTACTTCGCGACCCGATCGGAGCGGGCAGGCGCCCCAGCCTTGAGCTGACCGGCGCGCGTCCCGACTACCAGGTCGGCGATCGTGGTGTCCTCGGTCTCGCCCGAGCGGTGCGAGATCACCGTGGTGTAGCCGGCGTCCCGCGCGATCTGGATCGCATCGAGCGTCTCGGTCAGCGTCCCGATCTGGTTCACCTTGATCAGGATCGAGTTACCTACCCCCTGATCGATTCCCCGCTGGAGGCGCTCGGGGTTGGTGACAAAGATGTCATCGCCCACGAGCTGGCAGCGGTCGCCGAGCTTGTCGGTGAGGAGTTTCCACCCGTCCCAGTCCTCCTCGTCCATCGGGTCCTCGATCGAGACGATCGGGAAGCGGCTCCGCGCGTCGTGCCAGTAGTCGGTCATCTCCTCCGGCGTCAGCGTGCGGCCCTCGTGCTCGAGCACGTAACTGCCGTCCTCGAAGATCTCGCTGGTCGCCGGGTCGAGCGCGATCACCAGGTCATCGCCGGGTGCGTAGCCGGCTTCCTCGATCGCCGCGATCAGGTAGTCGAGGGCGGCCTGGTTCGAATCGAGGTCCGGTGCGAAGCCGCCCTCGTCGCCCAGGCCCGTGGCCAACCCTTTCTTGCTCAGCGTCTTCTTGAGCGCCTGGTAGACCTCGGCGCCGAACCGCATGCACTCGGCGAAGCTGGGAGCGCCGGTCGGCATGACCATGAACTCCTGGAAGTCGACCGAGTTGTCCGCGTGGGCGCCGCCGTTGAGCACGTTCATCATCGGCACCGGCAGCAGGTCGGCAGCTCCCGCGTCCTTGGCACCGG
>JBKPLC010000025.1:0-9012 GCA_046731495.1 Actinomycetota bacterium
TCGGCCGCCTCGACCTCGTCCTCCCCATAAGGGTCGAACGGTCGATTGGACGCCCGGCTCCGCGCTGGTTCGGCTGCTCTCATCCCATTGCCTGACGCAGACCCGAGCTGCTCCCTCCTAAGGTCCGAGGCGATTCGGTCCGGCAACTGGTCGATTGCGACCACAACCCGCAGCAGCATCTCGTCTATCCGCTCCAGCTCTTGCAGCAGCATCTCGTCCACTTGCCGCAGCTCTTGCAGCAGTAACTCGTCCACGCGCTCGAGGTCTTCCGGCTGGTGAGGAGACTCCACGACGGCCATGCGACCACATACGCGGCTTGCGGTCGTTCACCTGCATCGCGAAACCACAGTTGCTTACCACCCAACTCGAGGGATTAAGGCTTCAAAGACACCCTCGCTCCTAGAATCGCGTCGCGATGGAGCTGGGCGAGCTGCTGAGAGCCGCAGGCGTCGACGCGCAGGTGCGCGGCGACGCGTCGGTCGAGATCGAGGACCTGGCCTACGACAGCCGCCGGGTCGCGCCGGGCGTCCTCTTCTTCTGCTTCCCCGGCGAGAAGACGGACGGCCACGACTTCGCGGCCGCAGCCGTCGAGGCCGGTGTTGCCGCGCTGGTCGTCGAGCGGCCCCTGGACCTGGACGTCCCGCAGGCCGAGGTCGAGGACGCCCGCGCCGCGATGGCGCCGATCGCCGCGGCCTTCAACGGCGACCCGACCTCCGAGCTGAGCGTGGTCGGGATCACCGGCACGAACGGGAAGACGACCACGGCCTTTCTGGTCCGTCACCTGCTCGAGTCGGCGGGGCGACACTGCGGGCTGCTCGGCACGGTCCAGCAGGTGGTCGGCGGACAGGTCGAGGAGGTGGAGCGGACGACCCCGGAGGCAATCGACCTGCAGCGGACCTTCGACCGCATGCTCGACGCCGGCGACGAGGCGTGCGCGATGGAGGTCTCCTCGCACGCACTGGTCCTCCATCGCGCCGACGCGATCCATTTCGCGGTCAAGGCCTTCACCAACCTGAGCCAGGACCACCTCGACTTCCACGCCGACATGGAGGACTACTTCGCCGCCAAGCGGCTGCTCTTCGCGGGTGAGGGTGGGACGCCGCTGATCGAGATCGAGGGCGGGGTCTCGGTCCTGAACGTCGACGATCCCTACGGCCGGCGCCTGGCGGGAGAGCTCTCCTGCGGCGAGGGCGGCGAGTGCCTCACCTACTCGGCGGCCGGAGCCGACGCCGATCTGAGCGCGCGCGATGTGACCTTCGACGCGGGCGGCTCGCGGTTCGTCTGCGCGAGTCCCGAGGGCGACCTGGAGGTCCAGACGCCGCTGCCTGGCGACTTCAACGTCGCCAACGCGCTGGCCGCACTCGCCGTGGCCCACGCGCTCGGCGTCGACCTCAGCGAAGCCGCCGCGGCGCTCGCCAACGCCGAGCAGGTGCCGGGCCGCTTCGAGACGATCGACGAGGGCCAGCGGTTCGCGGTAGTGGTCGACTACGCGCACACGCCGGACTCGCTCGAGAACGTCCTGGAGGCGGCGCGCCGGCTGACGTCCGGGCGGCTGATCTCGGTGTTCGGTTGCGGCGGCGATCGCGACCGAGAGAAGCGCCCGCTGATGGGCCGCGCGGGCGCCGAGCTCTCCGACGTCGCGATCGTCACCTCCGACAACCCGCGGTCAGAGGACCCGGCCGCGATCATCGAGCAGATCCGAGCCGGCATCCCCGATGACGTCAGCGCGGTCGTCGTGATCGAGCAGGACCGGCGCGCCGCCATCGGGCTCGCGCTCGAGCGTGCCTCCGAGGACGACACCGTCGTGATCGCCGGCAAGGGTCACGAGCAGGGTCAGGAGTTCGAGGGCGGGCGGAAGATCCCGTTCGACGACCGCGAGGTCGCCCGCGAGGAGCTCCGTCGCCTGAAGGCGGGCGCGCCGACTTGATCGGCATGGACGGCGAGGCGCTCGCCTCGGCCGCCGGGGCGGAGGTGCTCGCGAGCGGGGGCGACGGGGGGCCGCGGCGGGCGGTGATCGATTCCCGGGAGATCCGCGAAGGGGATTTGTTCGTCGGCCTGCCCGGCGAGCACTTCGACGGGGGCGAATTCGGGGCGGAGGCGCTGCGACGCGGCTCCTGGGGGATCATCGTGTCGACCCAGTGGGGGCGCGAGCTGGCGATGCAGAGAAACGTGGGGGCGAGCGAACAGCCGGGCTGGGTGCTCGGCTCGGTGGATCCGCTGGCCTCGCTCCAGTCCCTGGCACGCACGTGGCGGGAGCGGCTCGGCGCCCGCGTGCTCGGCATCACCGGATCGACGGGCAAAACCTCGGTCAAGGACGTGGCCCGCGCGCTGCTGCCGGGTCCGCTCCACGCCAGCCCCGAGAACTTCAACACCGAGATTGGGTTGCCACTGACGGTGGTGGCGGCCGAGGAGGGGACGGAGGTGCTCGTCCTGGAGATGGCGATGCGCGGTCCCGGTCAGATCGCGGAGCTCTGCGCGATAGCCGCTCCCGACGTCGCCGTGATCACCAACGTCGGTCCCGTCCACGTCGAGCTGCTCGGCTCCGTCGAGGCGATCGCCGCCGCGAAGGCGGAGATCATCGACGGGCTGCGGCCCGGGGGGACGGCGGTCGTGCCGGCCGAGGCCGGCCCGCTCGAACCGCACCTGGAGCGGGCGCCCAACCTGATCCGCTTCGGCTCGGGCGGCGACGTCGAGGCGATCGAGGTGCTGGCCGAGGCGGGGGAGACCCGCGCCCTCGTACGCACGCCGGCCGGCGAGCAGCGCTTCAAGCTGCCCTTCGTCGAGGCCTACAACCTCGACAACGCGCTCGCCGCGATCGCCGCCGGCCTCGCGCTCGGCTTCGACTTGGCTGCGATGGCGGATCAGGCACCCGGGATAGTCTTCTCGCGCCTTCGTGGGGAGCTGGTGGAGCTCCCGGAGAACGCCATCCTGGTCAACGACAGCTACAACGCCAACCCGATCTCGATGCGGGCGGCGCTGGATCATCTCGCCTCGCTAGAGGCGAGCGGCCGCCGGCTCGCCGTGCTCGGCGAGATGCGCGAGCTGGGCCCGGAGGCGCCCGCCTATCACCGCGAGATCGGCGAGTACGCGCGCGGCAAGGGCGTCGAGCTGATCATCGGCGTGGGCGAGCTGGCCGATTCCTACGCGCCCGACGAGACGGCGCCGGACGCCGAGGCGGCGGCCGACCTGCTGCGGGAGGCGCTCGGCCCGGGTGACGCCGTGCTGGTGAAGGGATCGCGGGCGGTGGGTCTTGAGCGGGTGGCCGAGAAGCTGACGGCGGAGGCCTAGGTGCTCGGCGAGATCCTGATCGCGGGCATGGCCGCGATGCTGATCACGATCTTTCTCGGGCCGCGCTTCATCGAGTACCTGCGGCTGCGGGAGTTCGGCCAGCAGATCCGCGAGGAGGGCCCGGAGGAGCACCACGAGAAGGCCGGGACGCCGACGATGGGCGGGCTGATCGTCTTCACCGCGATCGCGATCCCCTACCTCGTGCTCTCGGACCGTGAGACCTCGAGCCTCGCGGTCTTCGGCGTCGCCCTCGGCTGCGCGGCGATCGGCTTCGTGGACGACTTCCTGAAGATCACGCGCCGGCGCTCGCTCGGCCTCTCGGCGCGCTACAAGCTCCTGCTACAGGCGGGGCTCGCGCTCGGTCTCTGGTATGTCGCCAGGCACTCGGTCGGGCTCGACTCGAGTCTCGAGCTGCGCATCTCGCACGCCTCGCTCGACATCCCCGACGCTCTCTACCCGATCGTGATCTTCCTGGTGATCGCGGGCTCGAGCAACGCGGTCAACCTGACGGACGGCCTGGACGGCCTGGCCGCCGGCTGCTGCGCGATTGTGCTGCTCGCCTACACGGCGATCACCTTCATCACGTCGGGCGAGCACGACCTCTCGCTGCTCTCCGCCTGCCTGGTCGGCGGCTGCATCGGCTTCCTCTGGTTCAACGCCTTCCCGGCGTCGATCTTCATGGGGGACACCGGCTCGCTCGGCCTCGGCGGAGCGATCGGGGCGATGGCGGTGATGACCCAAACCGAGGTCCTGCTGATCATCACCGGCGGGATCTTCGTGATCGAGGCGCTGTCCGTCGCGCTTCAAGTGACCACCTTCAAGATGCTCCGTCGGCGCGTGCTGCTGATGGCGCCCGTGCACCACCACTTCGAGCTGATGGCCTGGTCGGAGACCAAGATCATGCTCCGCTTCTGGATCGTGGCGGCCGTCTGCTCGGGGATCGGCTTCACCCTCTACCAGCAGTCGATCGGGACCTAGGGGTCAGTCGCCGGGCTCGAGCACGGCCCGGAGGGCCGCGATGTCCTCCGCCCCGAAGACGATCCGGTTCTGCGTGGCGATGTAGATGAGGTCGAGATTCACGCCCGCCCTGGCGATCTTGCGAGCCAGGTCCGCCAGGACGCCGGGCCGGTCCTGGACGTCGACCACCACCACCTCGCGCTCGCGGTTGACTGCCACGTGCGAGATCGCGAGGGCATGCCTGACCGCCTCGGGGTGCTTGACGAGGATGTGGAGCTCGGCCCGCTCGCCCGGTCCGATGCAGGTCGCGGCGGCGACGTTGACGCCGGCATCGCTGATCGCGGTCGCCACCTCGGCCAGCGCTCCCGGCTTGTTCTCGATGTCTATGGCCAGGTCGTACGCCATCGGCCCTTGCGTTCCCAGCCTAATGCCGGAGGGCCCACGCACGCAGGGAGTGGGCGTAGTAGGGCGAACATGGTTATGTGAACTCAGGCACGAAACCGCGGCCGCCGCTGCCGCCGGGGCCCTACCTGGTGGTGGGCCTGGCGCGCTCGGGTGCCGCGATCGCGGGACTGCTGGCGGAGCGCGGCGAGACCGTGCTGGGGGTCGATTCAGGCACGCCCGAGGAGGCGGCAGGGCTGGAGGACTCGGGCGTCGAAGTCAGCTTGGGCGTGGACGGAACACGGCAACTCGATCGTGCCCGAACGGTGATCAAGAGCCCGGGCGTGCCGCAGGACGCGCCGGTGGTGCTGGCGGCGCGCGAGCGAGGCGTTGAGGTGACCGGTGAGCTCGAGCTCGCCTGGCGCCTGGTCCCGAACGCCTTCTGCGCGGTCACCGGCACCAACGGCAAGACGACGACGACCGAGCTGATCGGGCATCTCTACCGGACCGCGGGCCTGCCGGTGGCGGTTGCCGGCAACGTCGGCACCCCGCTCGCCTCCCTCGTCGGCGCCGTCGACCCGGACGCCGCGGTCGTCTGCGAGTGCTCCAGCTTCCAGCTCGAGGACTCCAACCACTTCGCGCCGGAGTGCGCCGTCTTCATCAACCTCGCCCCTGACCATCTGGACCGGCACGGGACGCTCGAGAACTACCTGGCGGCAAAGCTGCGGATCTTCGCCAACCAGGGCAACGACGACGCGGCGGTCTACAACGGCGACACCCCGGAGCTGCGCGGCCGCGACCTCGGGGGCTGCGCCCGCCGGGTCCGCTTCTGCCCGGCAGAAGGCGAGTCAGCCGACCCCGACTGCGAGCTCAGCATGCGGGACGGCGTCATCTTCGCGGCCGACGAGCCGCTCGTCCGGACCGACGAGTTGCGACTGCTGGGCGCACACAACGTCGAGAACGCGATGGCCGCCGCCGCCGCGGCGCTCGCCTCGGGGCTGCCGCGCGACGCCGTCGCGGAGGGACTGCGGACCTTCGCCGGGGTACGGCACCGGCTGGAGCGAATCCGGGAGCGCCAGGGCGTTCTCTACGTCAACGACTCGAAGGCGACCAACGTCGCTTCGGCGCTCGCCGGCATCCGCGCGTTTGCAGGCGGCGTCCGTCTGATCGCCGGTGGGCAGCCGAAGCAGGAGAGCTTCCAGCCGCTGGTCGAAGCGGTGAGGGAGCGCTGCGTCGCGGTCCACCTGATCGGTGAGGCCGCCGAGCGGCTCGCGAGGGAGCTCGAGCCGGCGGGCGTCGAGCTGATCGATGCGGGCACGCTCGAGAGGGCGGTCGAGGCTGCCTCGGCGGACGCCCAGGCTGGGGAGGTCGTCCTGCTCTCCCCGGCCTGCGCGAGCTTCGACGCCTTCAAGGACTTCGAGGAGCGTGGCGACCGCTTCCGCGAGCTGGTCGAGGCGCTGCCGTGAGCCAGGGGAAGGCTCGCAAGCCGGCCGCGCCGCCGCTCGAGTACTCGCTCCTGTTGACCGCGACACTGTGCCTGCTCGCCTTCGGCGCCGTGATGGTGTTCAGCGCGAGCTCCGCCCGCTCGCTGCTCAGCGGCGGCGGCAGCGGCTTCTACTACCTCGAGCGCACCCTGGTCTTCGCCGCGATCGGCCTGCTGGTGATGCGGGTTGCCTCCACGCGCGGTGTTGCCGCGATTCGCCCGCTTACGCCGCTGCTCGTGGTCGGCTCGCTCTGTCTGCTCTGCGCGGTACTGCTCCCAGGCATCGGACAGCAGGCCAACGGCGCACAGCGCTGGCTGGGTGCCGGACTGCTCCAGTTCCAGCCGTCCGAGCTCGCCAAGCTCGCCGTGGTCCTCTACGGCGCCTACCTGCTGGCGAAGGAGCCGAAGCGGGCCCGGACCCTCGGAGGCCTCGGCCCCTATCTGCTCGTCGTCGGACTGGCGATCCTGCTGATCGCCAAGGAGCCGGACCTCGGCACCGCGATGGTCCTCTCCTTCGCGGTCTGCTGTGTCCTCTTCCTGGCGGGTGTCAGGCCGCGCACCCTCGCGCCGGTAGGAGCGCTGATCGCGATCGTCGGCATCGGCATGATCGCCACGCACCCCTACCAGGAGGCCCGGCTGACCGGCTTCCTCCATCCGGAGACCGCGGACGCGAGCGGCTCCGGCTTCCAGGCGAAGCAGGCGACGATCGCCGTCGGCTCGGGCGGCATCTTCGGCGTCGGGCTCGGCGAGAGCGTGCAGAAGGCCTCCTACCTGCCGGAGGCCCACACCGACATGGTCGCGGCGGTGATCGGCGAGGAGCTCGGCCTGGCCGGGATGTTCGTGCTGATCGGCCTGTTCGGGATGTTCGGCTACGCGGGCCTGCGCGCCGCCCACCGCGCGCGCGATCGGTTCAGCAAGCTGCTCGCCGCCGGGCTCACCTCCCTGATCCTGGCCCAGGCCGCGCTCAACCTCTTCGCCGTGCTCGGGCTCGCGCCCCTGACCGGCGTCCCCTTGCCATTTGTCTCCTATGGAGGCACGAGCCTCGTGCTCACGCTTGCCGCCGCGGGTCTGATCCTGAACGTCGCCCGCCGCCCCGCCGCCCAGGCGAGCTCCCGGGGAAGCGCCTCGAAGCGGGGCCGCGCCACGGCCGGAGGCCCTGCGAGACTGCGCGTGGTCAAGGGCGGAACAGACAGCAGGAGAAAGCGCGCAGCAAGTGGCACGAGTCGTGATAGCGGCCGGCGGCACGGCGGGGCACGTCGTGCCGGCGATCGCCGTCGCCGACGCGCTTCGCGCTGAGGGCGCCGAGGTCAGCTTCCTCGGCACCCGCGAGCGCGCCGAGGCCAGCCTCGTCCCCGAGGCCGGGTACGAGATCGACTTCCTGCGCGTCAGCGGGCTCGACCGGCGCAACCCGTTGAAGGCCGCCGTAGCGGCGGTTCGGGCTACGAGGGCGGTCGGCGCGGCGCGGCGCGTGCTGGAGAGGAGACGCGCCGACGTCGTGCTCGGGGGCGGCGGCTACGTGGCCGGGCCGTCCGGGCTGGCCGCGGTGCGAATGGGCCTGCCCCTGGTGCTCACCGAGGCCGACAGCCACCTCGGGCTCGCCAACCGGATGCTCGCCCGCCGGGCCCGGCGCATCTGCCTCGCGTTTCCGATCCCAGGACGGGACGGGGGCCCCTACGTCGTCACGGGCCGGCCGGTCCCCCGTGCCGTGATCGAGGCGGACGCCACCGTCGCGCGGCGGCGCTTCGGGATCCCCGAGCCCGCCGACTGCGTGACGGTCGTCGGCGGAAGTCTCGGGGCGCTCTCCATCAACCTGGCTGCGTTCGACGCCTTCGCCGCACCCGACCGGGGCCTGCCCCGCGACCACGTCGGCCAGCCCTGGATCCTCCACGTCGTGGGCCGCCGCGACTACGGGCGGCTGAGACGCCGCTGGGACGAGGAGGGGCGGCCCGAGCGGTACACGCTGATCCAGTACGAGCCGGACCTGGGCGACGTGCTCGCCGCGGCGGACCTGGTGGTGGGGCGAGCCGGCGGCTCCGTGATGGAGATCGCGGCGGCCGGGCGACCGGCGATCCTGATCCCCTATCCCCACGCCACCGGCGACCATCAGACCACGAACGCGCGCTGGATGGCGGACGGTGGGGCAGCGGTGGTGATCCCCGACGCTGAGCTGACCCCTGACCGCCTCAGCGGCGAGGTCGCCGAGCTGCTCGCGGACGAGGATCGGCTGCGGGAGATGTCGATCGCGGCGCGCCGGCTGGCGAAGCCCGACGCTGCGGAGCGGATCGCTCACGAAGTCCTGGGGGCCGCGCGTGTCTGAGATGGAGGGGCGGAGGCTCCACTTCATCGCTATCGGCGGCGCGGGAATGAGCGGCCTTGCCCTGGTCTGCCGGCAGCTCGGAGCCGAGGTCACCGGCTCCGACCGGGCCGAGTCCTCCTACATGGAGCGTCTGCGCGCCGCCGGGATCGATCCGCACCTCGGACACGACCCGGATCAGGTCCCGGCCGATGCCGAGGTCGTGGTCTCGACCGCGGTGCCGGATGACAACCCGGAGCTGGTTCGCGCCCGCGACCGCGAGCAGCCCGTGGTCCACCGCGGCGAGCTGCTGGCCGAGCTCTGCGCGAAGCGCCGGCTGCTGGCGGTCGCGGGGACTCACGGCAAGACCACGACGGCCGCGATGTGCATCTGGGCGCTGCGCGAGACGGGAGCCGACTCAGCCTTCTTCCTCGGCGGAGAGCTGCCCGGCGCGGGCCCGGACGGCGTCCCCACCAACGCAGCTTGGGGCGAGGGGGCCTGGGTGGTGGCCGAGGCGGACGAGAGCGATGGCAGCTTCCTCAAGCTCCGCCCCGAGGTTGCGGCGATCACCAATCTCGAGCTCGACCACCACTCCCGCTGGAGCTCGCTG